>JABDQS010000101.1 GCA_013042125.1 Eudoraea sp. | reverse complement strand
CTCCAGGCCTGGGGACTATCATTAAAAAGTAATTTGGTACGTCCCCATACCTCCTTAAAGAAGTCAGATTTCCTATACGCTGCCAAATGATCTTCAGATTCCCAATAACTGTATGTAAAAAAGATAGAGGGATCATTAACATCCTGATATAGCTCCAATAATGAACAACCCTCATATCCACGGATAGCTTCTTTGGTTTCTTCAAATATGCGTTCAAAACCAGGAATATTTTCATTTTTAAAACTGAGTTTAACGACGCGAATTATCATTTATATAAAATTTATGATCACTGTGTCCCTGTAATCCAGCCCCAGTAAGGAAGACGCACTTCCAACGGTATTCGGATCACTTTTATAGATGGCCAGTTCTATATAATTGGCAGAATTGAACAAGGCCAAGAGATCACCGGGACCTTTACGTTGCTGCTTCTCCAGATCAAAATCTATGATCTCACTATAATTGTTCATCATCTTGGTGATCTTCTTATTTCTTGCCAGTAACTCAAAGTTTCGTCCCTTACGATACGCCTCAAACAGACTTTTTTGAATATTGGTGACCACATTCCCATAGTTGTCAATATAGATAACACTACCGGCAATAGTATTGCCATCATTAGTGATCCTTGGGGCAAATTCCTTGAGTTCTTTCAGGGCGTTGAATTTTTTTCCAACTACTTCCAGGGTACCACCACGAGCTATATGGCAGGCTACTTTAACGAAGACCTCCAAAACAGGAAAAGCTCCCGGCTGGGGGGTGGGGATCTTTAATTCTACCACCTTGTCTGGCTTTATTTCGGCTGTGATAAGGCTGCTTACCCCATTATTGGCAAGGATAAAGTAATGCCCATCAACGTAGACCGCCAGATGCTGATTTTCCGCGGTACATTCTGCATCAACTCCAACAATATGGATGGTTCCTTTTGGAAAGGCCTTGTATGAGTTTTTCAGGATATAGGCACACTCCTGAATATTGAAAGGGCTTATAGCATGTGAAATATCAACAATTTTAGCATCTTCCAATTCACTATAGATAGTTCCTTTTATGGCGCCTACAAAATGGTCTTTATGTCCAAAATCCGTAGTTAATGTTATGATCGCCATGCAAGACTGTTGATATTTTTTTGGAGCATCAAACTGATTTATTCTTAAGTTTGTATTTCAAAATTAAGCAAAAAATCAGCGTTTCGAAATTTATATTCATCCCATTCTAAATAACACCTCGCTTCTTTGAACGAACTCACATTAGAACTCACAGAAATTAGTCCAAGAGAGTTTTTTGGACATCAGAACGAACATATAGATCTTCTAAAAAAGTATTTTCCAAAACTCAAGATCGTTGCCCGTGGCAGCAAGATCAAAGTGTTTGGCGATGATCAACTTTTAGATGAGTTCGACAAGCGTTTTCATATGTTAACTGCTCATTTCGCGAAATACAACAAACTCGATGAAAATGTAATTGAGCGTGTTTTAACCAGCAGTGGAAAGGAGGATTATACTTCCCCGGCAGAAAGCAATGATATACTGGTACATGGAGTAAGTGGAAGGTACATTAAGGCACAAACCGTTAATCAGCGTCGACTGGTAGATGCTATGTCCAAGAACGACATGGTCTTTGCCATTGGCCCTGCAGGTACCGGGAAAACATACACAGGGGTGGCCCTGGCGGTGAGAGCACTAAAAAATAAAGAGGTTAAAAGGATCATATTGACAAGACCTGCTGTTGAAGCAGGGGAGAACCTGGGATTCCTTCCCGGCGATCTGAAAGAAAAGTTAGATCCCTATATGCAACCCCTTTATGATGCTTTACGCGATATGATCCCCAGCGAAAAACTGGCTCATTATATTGAGAATGGCACCATTCAAATAGCTCCTATGGCCTTTATGAGGGGTAGAACGCTAGATCACGCCTTCGTGATCCTGGACGAAGCCCAGAATACCACCCATGCTCAGATGAAAATGTTCCTGACAAGGATGGGAAAGGATGCCAAGTTTTTACTTACAGGAGATCCGGGGCAAATAGACCTTCCAAGAAGAGTGATATCCGGACTTAAGGAGGCCCTGCTAATTTTGAAGAATGTTGAAGGGATCCAAATGATCTATTTGGATGATAAGGATGTGATCCGCCATAAATTGGTTAAAAAAGTGATCGATGCCTACAAGAATATTGAGCATCAGAATTAAATCCACATGGGCAATACGATTACCAGCACAAATTTTAAGTTTCCGGGACAAAAAAAGGTCTATAAAGGCAAAGTAAGGGAGGTATATACCCTTGAGAACGATCTGATGGTGATGATCGCTACAGACCGACTTTCGGCTTTTGATGTGGTAATGCCAAAAGGGATCCCCTACAAAGGACAGATCCTGAACCAGATAGCGACGAAGATGATGGCAGCTACGGCCGACATAGTCCCTAACTGGCTCCTGGCCACTCCAGACCCCAATGTGGCGGTGGGCTATGCCTGTGAACCTTTTAAAGTAGAAATGGTGATCCGCGGGTATTTGTCTGGTCATGCCGCACGCGAATACAAAAGTGGCAAACGAATGATTTGTGGAGTACCCATGCCCGATGGGATGAAAGAGAACGACCCATTTCCTGAACCCATCATTACCCCGGCAACCAAGGCAGAAAAAGGAGATCATGATGAGGACATTTCCAGAGAAGATATTTTAAAGAGGGGGATCGTTGCTGAGGCAGATTATCTTTTACTTGAAAAGTATACCAAGGCCTTATTTCAAAGAGGATCTGAAATTACCGCGGAAAGAGGATTGATATTGGTAGATACCAAATACGAATTTGGCAAACGAAAAGATGGGACCGTTGTACTGATCGATGAGATCCATACTCCGGATTCTTCGCGTTACTTTTATAAAGAAGGCTATCAGCAACGGCAGGATAATAACTTAC
>JABDQS010000100.1 GCA_013042125.1 Eudoraea sp. | reverse complement strand
GGACTATACTGTGCTGCCGCCTGAGAAATGGTCTCAGGAAATACTAGCAATTGTTTAATAAGCTCCTTTTCCTTTGGATGTAAGGAGATATTGTGTTTATTAAAATCCATTTCTTGTTCCACACCATCACCTGCCTTCCTCAGGATAGATTGTATCCTGGCATAGGTATACTGAATAAAAGGCCCGGTATTTCCCTGAAAATCGACCGACTCCTCAGGATCGAACAATATCCTTTTCTTAGGATCTACCTTAAGAATATAATATTTTAAGGCGCCAAGACCAACGGTACTATACAATGCTGCTTTCTCCTCTTCTGAATACGCATCCAGTTTGCCCAATTCACTGGAAATGTTAGCCGCAGTTTGCGTCATTTCAGTAATAAGATCGTCCGCATCCACCACTGTTCCTTCCCTACTCTTCATTTTCCCTCCGGGGAGGTCTACCATGCCATAACTTAAATGATACAGATGTGCTGCCCAGGAATACCCCAGTTTTTTAAGGATCAGGAACAAGACCTTAAAATGATAATCCTGCTCATTCCCCACCGTATAGACCATCCCATTTATATCGGGAAAGTCGCGTACCCGTTGAATAGCTGTGCCTATATCCTGCGTCATATAAACTGCCGTCCCATCAGACCGCAAAACGATCTTCTCATCCAGGCCTTCCTCCGTTAGATCTATCCAAACACTGCCGTCGTCCTTTCGGAAAAACACACCACTTTGAAGTCCTTCCTCCACTACATCCTTCCCCAACAAATAGGTATTACTTTCATAATACAAGGTATCAAAATCTACTCCCAGATTGAGATACGTCTCTTTAAAACCTTCATACACCCAGGCATTCATTTTTTTCCAAAGAGAAACAATCTCAGGGTCTCCTGCTTCCCATTGCCGTAACATTTCCTGGGCGTCCTTTAACAAGGGTGCTTGCTGTTCTGCTTCCTCCCTGGTTTTACCTTCTGCAACTAACGTACTTACCTCCTTTTTATAAGCTTTATCAAAAGCCACATAATAATTCCCTACGAGCTTGTCTCCTTTAAGTCCGGTGGAAGCCGGTGTTTCACCGTCACCAAATAGCTTCCAGGCCAGCATACTTTTACAAATATGAATGCCTCTGTCATTGATGATCTGTGTTTTATAAACCTTCTTACCTGCCGCTTTAAGTATCTCAGCTACGGAATAGCCTAATAAATTATTCCGTATATGTCCAAGGTGTAATGGTTTGTTGGTATTTGGAGAGGAATACTCAACCATCACCGCACCTTTTTCTTTATCCCGTATTATACCGTATTGCTCTCTTGAACTGATCTCAGCAAAAGATTTCAGGTAATACGAATTACTTATGGTAATATTCAAAAACCCTTTAATGACATTGAACCCGGCTACTTCATCCACCTCATTTATCAGATATCCTCCAATAGCCGTGCCTATCTTTTCCGGGTTTCCTTTAAAAAACCGAAGCATTGGAAAGATCACCGCGGTAATATCGCCCTCAAAATCCTTCCTGGTAGGTTGAAATTCTACCGTTGGAAGTTCCACTTCGTAAAGATCCTTGACAGCTTCTTTTACCTTTAAGGTTAGTACTTGTTCAATATTCATAAGATGACCTCCTTTGAAGTTGCAAAACTACGGTTTTTTTATGCTTTTGTACCCTTTCGGAACGGGATTCCCCAATGTTTTCGGTAACTTTATGCTGCTAATGAAAAAGAAAGAATATGCTATTAAATGTATCCTACAACAACAAAGAAATAACCCGTAAAATAGATGAGGAAGTAGGGAAGCCCTTTACGCTTAAAGAACGCTGGGCCATGGGGGGAATAGGTTCCCCAAAGCTCTTTATCACAGAAACGAGTCTGGAAATACACAACCTTCTTATCCTGGATAATAATAGAGACAGTTGCAATGTTGAAATAAGACCAAAAGGCATCATAGTGCGTTTTCGATCTCTTCTGGAAACCTTTGCCCTTGTCATCCCTTTTTATAAACTCGTCATTTATAAAGGTGATCTTGCCGTATATTCTATCTACCGGGATCATTACTTTATAAAGGTCCGGTCAGACACCAAGGCCATACAAAAATTCTTTAAAAAGCTACTCGATTACAAGGCTGATACAGCACCAACAAGCATAGAAGACCTATAGCAAATGAAGATTCTACTCACAGGAGCCAATGGTTACATTGGAATGCGTTTATTGCCAAGACTACTTGAAATGGGTCATGATGTGATCTGTGCGGTTCGCGATGCAAAACGACTATCCGTTGATGAGGAAACTCTGTCCCAAATCACTGTAGTTGAGATCGATTTTCTTGAAAAAGTGAATCCTGATATTCTGCCCAAAGACATTAACGCTGCCTACTACCTCATCCATTCCATGAGTTCTTCAACCCAGGATTTTGATGAAAAAGAAGCGCTATCTGCTGAGAATTTCAATGCTTATATGAAATCAACTGCTGTTGAACAGGTCATCTATCTGAGTGGTATTGTCAATGAAGAGAAGTTATCCAAACATCTTAAGTCACGAAAAAATGTAGAGGATATACTGTATCAGGGATCATTTCAACTTACCGTCCTGAGAGCAGGCATCATCGTAGGATCTGGTAGTTCTTCTTTTGAAATTATACGTGATCTGTGTGAAAAACTTCCGATAATGATCACCCCAAAATGGGTGCTTACAAAAACACAGCCCATAGGCATCCGCGATATAATAAACTTCTTATCTGCAGTCCTTGGTAAAAAGGAAACCTATAATGACTCATTCGATATAGGTGGGAAGGATATTTTGACCTACAAAGAAATGCTGCATCAATATGCCAAGGCGAGAGGTTTTAAGAATTGGATCTTGACGGTTCCTGTTATGACTCCTAAACTTTCTTCCTATTGGCTGTATTTCGTAACCTCTACTTCCTATAAACTGGCCGTAAATTTAGTAGACAGTATGAAAATGGAAGTAGTAGCCAAGGATAACCGTTTACAGGAATTACTTGGTATTGAGACCCATTCCTATATGGAAGCTATTGACATGGCCTTTAAAAAAATAGAACAGAATCTGGTAGTTAGCAGCTGGAAAGACAGTATGGTCAGTGGCCGTTTTCAAAAGGATCTGGAGAAATATATTCAGGTACCCAAGTTTGGGGTACTAAAAGATGAAAAAAAGTTGAAAGTAGAGGACCCGGAAGGCGTACTGGAGAATATATGGAAAATTGGTGGAGAACAAGGTTGGTACTATGGCAACTGGTTGTGGAAAATACGTGGTTTTATTGATAAATTAACCGGAGGGGTGGGTCTTCGTCGAGGCCGTACCCATCCGGATAAGATATATCCTGGTGATTCACTCGATTTCTGGAGGGTTCTCCTCGCAGATAAGGAAGGAAAGCGCTTATTGTTATTTGCCGAAATGAGATTGCCGGGAGAAGCCTGGCTCGAATTTAAGATTGACAAGAATGATTTCTTGCATCAAACAGCTACTTTCAGACCTAAAGGCTTACGAGGTAGATTGTATTGGTATTCTATTGTTCCCCTTCACTATTTTATTTTTGGAGGAATGATCCGTAATATCGCAAAGACCAGGAAATAAAGCCCGGAACGACGCCGGATAGTACTTAGGTTTCAGATCAGCTATGGTCATTTCGCCTTGGCAGAAAGATCTCAGCCATCATACAACGTGCACTACCACCACCGCAAGTTTCGATAGTATCTAATGGACTGTGAATGATCTCGCAGTATTTATTGATTGTTTTTAGCTGCATTGAAGTAAGGCTATTAAACGCTGCTGAACTCATGACCATATATCTTTTTTCATCAGCTCCAATAACCTGCAGCATATTCCCTGCGAAGTTTTGCTCCTGTATCTCTGTAATAGGGATGATCTCCTTGCCATCTGTTTTTAAATGGTCTACGACATTCTTGCGCTCCTTCTTATCATCAATGGAATCCAGACAAATCACTGCAAAAGACTCTGCGATAGACATCATAACATTGGTGTGATAGATAGGCATTCTATTACCATCTACAGATTGGTATGCTGTAAATATCACCGGCATACAATCCATATCCTCACAGAACTCAATGAACAGGCCTTCATCAGCCCTCGGAGACAATGCACAATAGGCCTTTTGATGTTCTCTATCCATCACTATACTTCCCGTTGCTTCTAAGAATAACCCCTCTTCCTCAGCAGAGGTGTAGTCTATGACCCCTTCAATTATAAATCCCTTTTCTTCAAGAAGATCCAGGATATCCTCGCGTCTTTCCCGCCTCCTGTTCTCGGCGAACATTGGATACAATCCTACAATTCCGTTTGCGTGAAATGAGATCATATTATTAGGGAAGATCGAGTCGGGCGTATCCCTCTCATAAATATCGTCTATCACAATTACCTCAACTCCTTTCGCACGTAAAACGTTTACGAAATCATCAAATTCGTCCTGAGCCCTTGCGTTTATTGTCTGATTCTTTAAATCAAGATCTTCCTGAAAATAATTATTGACGGCTGTTTCTTCGTTCATTCGAAAACGAACGGGCCTAACCATGAGTATTGAATTTGTGATCTGCATTTATAAAGGGATAATAAGATACGTAAAGTTATGGCTTTTTAAGGGTCTTCGCGTAGCAGATCTTGAAAATAAAATGGCAGTACTTCACAGAAAAGTATCTTATTCCCTTATCAATGGAAGGGTGCTGCATCGTAACAATCCCTCTTGTTTTCCAATTTCGGCATATGGAACCTCTTCTACTGTAAATCCATGATCCCGAAGCCATTTATTAAGTCGGGTGAAGGACCTCTCAGACACAATCACCTCCGGAGAGATCGAAAATACATTGCTAAACATCTGATACATTTCGTCACTGCTAATCTCAAAGATATTGTCCTTACCAAAATAGTCCACCAGCCAGTTGTATTCTTCCTCTTTCAGGAATCCATTCTTGTGAAGGATAGCTTTATCC
>JABDQS010000098.1 GCA_013042125.1 Eudoraea sp. | reverse complement strand
GTCAGATACCAGCCAGTTCGCTTTTTTGCCGGCAACCAGGTTATTAAAGACGGTTTCCGTGAGCATACTGGTATTCTTTATGGAAGGGCCATAAAAATCAGCAGACCTGGCAATGAGAGCGGTTAATGTGCCGTTTTTGGTTTCGTCAAGTATCATTTGAGCAATTTGGGCACGGACGGCCCCTTTTTTACTAATGGGGTTTACGGGGGTGGACTCGTCCATACCATTCAAATGATCCGGGTCATACATATAGATGTTATCAAAAAACACCAACTTACTTTTTTCTTCCACACAGGCATTAATGACCGATTTTATGAATTTTGGCCAGGTAGATTGCCAAATTTTAGAACTGTATGGAAAACCTACCGTAATATAGACAACATCAGAACCTTTGACCGCTTGTTTTACCTGTGCGGCATCTTAAAGATCTGCTGCAAAAAGCTGATCTGTTTCATTAACCTTATTTGGATGGCGGCTTACCAGCCGGATATCCGCGGTGTATCTGGTGAGTGCAGTGGCGAGTGATACGCCAACGGCACCTCCTGCTCCGAGTATTGTTTGCATACTGATCCTTTTGATTAAGACTATTTCTAAAAGTAGGAGAAAATTTAACCAGTATTGTGATTATCAGAATAAATAATGGTTAATTTATCGTTCTAAAGAAGGATTTTTTGTTTTATCTAACTATCGACATATTAGGGACCATCGCATTTGCCATATCCGGCGTATTGGTGGCCATGGATAAAAAGCTAGATCTTTTTGGGGTGGTAATCATTGCATTTGTAACTGCGGTAGGCGGAGGAACGCTGCGCGATATGCTTATCGGAAATACACCGGTAGTTTGGATGCGAGAGTCTGTTTATACCTTCACCATTCTGGGTGCCGTAATTTTTGCTATCCTGTTCCGTGAAAGATTGCGCTATTTAAGGAAGTCATTATTCTTATTCGATACGATAGGGATCGGACTCTATACCATGGTGGGAATAGACAAAGGGTTACAAGCAGACCTGATGCCTATTATGTGCATTGCTCTGGGAACTATAACGGCAAGTTTTGGTGGGGTTATCAGGGATATTTTATGCAATGAGATCCCGGTGATCTTCCGAAAAGAGATCTATGCTACTGCTTGTATCCTGGGTGGAGCTAGTTACTTTCTGATCAGAAAACTACCCATCAATGAAGAATATGCATTTGTGGTGGCTATTGTAGTTGTAATTGGCATTCGTTTATTGGCAGTAAGGTATAAGATAGCGCTACCCAATATCTACCGGAATGCGAAAGAGGAATGATCTAGTTCACAATCTCCGCCTTTTGAATATAGATATTTCTTGAAGGCCAATCTCCGGCATCTACCGGTTGTTGATTTATAAGGTCAACAATGTCCATCCCCTCAACTACACGGCCAAAAGGAGTGTAATTCCCATCCAGATGATAGGAGCCCGGTTTGGTCACAACGATAAAAAACTCATACGGACTTGCCAGCATATGAGGATTGTCCATTTCACTGCTGGGCATGGAGATGGTTCCCCTGTGATGTTTATACCCTTTTCGTGTATCCGGAGGTAGGAGGTAACGCCCTATTTCTCTGCGTTTCCTCGCCGTTTCTTTGGTATCGGCATTTCCTCCCTGAATAATAAAGTCTTTTACCA
Source organism: Eudoraea sp. (assembly GCA_013042125.1). Taxonomy (GTDB): domain Bacteria; phylum Bacteroidota; class Bacteroidia; order Flavobacteriales; family Flavobacteriaceae; genus Muriicola. Next base: position 3,352 of record JABDQS010000098.1, on the reverse strand, counting down.
CCCTGTGGAACATGGTATTATTAAAGTACCCCTGTTTTGTCAGGTAAATAAAATTAGCCTTATGATAGGGGACGTTATCATATAATTCTACGGTGAAGCTTCCCAGACTTGTCGTTAATTTAACCCGCGTGGTGGGGAGTCCTTTTTGATAGTCAAAAAAGAAGTCGATCGCATTCTCCTCGGTAAGAACAAAAGGTTCTTCTTCCTCACTTATTGAGGCTTCGTTTTTCTCAGCTTCAGAGGTTTCTACCTGTACACTGTCTGTTTGTGAAACTGTGCTTTGGATCTCAGGAGTTTCTTTTGGGGCTTCCCGGCAGGCGCCTAAAAAAAATAATAGTATAATTGCGGAGTATTTCAACTTTTGGATGATCATGAATTTTAAAGAATTTACCGAACAGATTCCAAAAATAAAAAATCTACCACTACCGGGCAGGGCTGCACACTATAAAATGGCTCCTGAAATTCGTATTCGTGAATTGGAGTTAGGTACTGTGATCAGAAAAAATCCGAAAAAGGCAGGGGTAATGGCCCTATTTTATCCGGATGCCATGCATCATACACAGGTACTCCTTATTCTAAGACGTTCTTATGCTGGCGTACATTCTAATCAAGTGGCCTTTCCCGGTGGGAAAGAAGAGAAAGGAGATCCTTCTATTTTAGCAACCGCCCTTCGTGAGACCCATGAGGAAGTAGGGGTGAAGCCGGAGCATGTTGAGGTGATCAGAGGTATGAGTGAAGTGTATATTCCGCCCAGCAATTTTTGGGTACAACCCTATGTTGGACTCTATAAAAAAGAGGAGCCATTTATTTTACAAAAAGAAGAGGTTGCGCAACTTATAGAAGTTCCGTTAAGAGAGCTCATGGATGATTCTTATCTTACCTCCCAAACCCTCTCAACCTCCTATGCTAAAAACATTGAGGTCCCGGCCTTTGAGTTAAAAGGATTTACGGTCTGGGGTGCCACTGCCATGATGTTAAATGAGATCCGGGAATTAATTAAGCAGGTGGTATAACCCTAATTTTGTAGTTTTGTAGCCTATGCCTTTACTTAAAAGAAATCCATTTGGACATATCCTCATCCTGAAATTATGGTTGATCAGGATCCTCGGGTTAATGACCCATCAACGCTACAAAGGGTTCAATACTTTGGAGATAGATGGTTCTGAAGTTATTCGGGACCTACCGGGTACAAATGTACTTTTTGTGAGCAATCATCAAACGTATTTTGCGGATGTAGTGGCCATGTTCCATGTGTTCAATGCCAGTTTGAGTGGTCGTACAGATACTATTAAGAATGTGGGCTATCTCTGGAGCCCAAAATTGAATATCTATTATGTTGCCGCTGCAGAGACCATGAAGAAAAGTCTTTTGACCAAGGTACTTGCCTATGTTGGTTCAATAAGTATTGAAAGAACCTGGCGCGCAGAAGGTCAGGACGTGAACAGGCAGGTGAAGATGAGCGATATTTCCAATATAGGGAAGGCATTAAATGATGGTTGGGTCATCACTTTTCCTCAGGGGACCACTACGCCATGGAAACCGCTCCGCAAGGGGACTGCTCATATTATTAAGAGATATAAGCCTGTAGTTGTACCTGTTGTTATTGACGGTTTCAGACGTTCTTTTGACAAGAAAGGGCTGCATGTTAAAAAGAAGGGGATCTTACAATCTATGGTGATAAAAGAGCCACTGGATATTGACTATGAGAATGAATCTGTTGAATCTATCATAGAAAAACTTGAGTATGCAATTGAACAACATCCTTCTTTTCTAAAGGTAATTCCTCAGGAAGAACTATTGGCCTATGAAGAAGCCAATAAGGAACGTAAATGGAGAAAGAAAAAGGCTTAGATCTCCAGTCGTTTCAATTCACGGTAATTCTTGCCCAATTTCCGAAGCAACAAGCCATATATCAGAAAATAGATCAATCCTAAAAAAGCAGTACATAAAATACCTACGGCTATGAGTAATCCTACTACCACAAATTTTAGATTATCGATGGAATCTTCCATGGCCTTTTCTTCCAGATCTAATGCATGAATAAAAGTGTCCCCGTCACTTAAGGCAATCCCTACGGCAATTAGCAAGAAGGTGAGCAAGAACATAGATAGGGCAAATAGGATGTAATTCTTTACGGTTTTTCTGGTTCGGATGATCTTGTGCATTAACTGCTTGGCATTATCCAGCGCAGATATCTCTCTATACCTTTGGTAGAATTGATAGATAAAGTAAAAAACTACCAGGTACTGAACAATGGAGATCCCCATCATCAAATTTTTCAGGCCTAATCTTTCGTATGGTTCTATGCCTTCTTTTACTGAAGGAATAAAATAAAGTAGTTGAGGAAGTACAAATTCAATAATACTGATGATAAAGATCCACTTTACTATGGAAGAGGACTTCTTCCAGATCATGGCATAGAGCTCGTCATATGATAATTTTGGCAGTTCAGATTCCTTGCGTTTCCAATCTTTTTTCAGCAATTCTAATTCGTCCATCATAATTCTAAGGATTAAGAATTGTTCTTAATTTGGTTTTGATCCGGTTCATTTTTACTCTGGCATTCACTTCACTTATCCCTAGAGTATCAGAAATCTCACTGTAATTTTTGTCTTCCAGATATAAAAACACCAGGGCTTTTTCTATATCGCCCAATTGTTTTACAGCCTTGTACATCAATGTTAATTGTTGTTCCTGGGTAGGGTCGTATTCATCTGCCTTTATCTTAAAAATAACAGAATCGAAGTCTTGAGTCTGAACGCGTTTTTTAGACTTCCTGTAAAGTGTAATGGCCGTATTTAGAGCAACTCTATACATCCACGTACTAAATTTAGATTCCCCTCTGAATTTAGGATAAGCTTTCCACAGCTGAATGGTGATTTCCTGGAAGAGATCATTGTGTGCGTCCCTGCTATTGGTATACAAACTACAGACCTTATGAACAATATTTTGATTGTTCTCTAGCGCAGTCACAAATTGATGTTCCAGTTCTTTATTCACTCAGGGCTGCTGGTTTCTATGATATTAGTATTGCTTCCTTCAGGTTTGTTACAAAAGGAAAAAAGATATTAGTATAGAGTTTCCTTTTTAGGTTCAGGAAACACCAAAAAAATTAAGATCAATTCCTGTAATTCAGAGCAGGCGAACGATCTCCGAGAAGAGGAATATATTGAAAATCGGCGCCTCTTTGTTCTATAAACTCTTCCTTTGCTTTGGACACTAAGGTCGGGTCCTTAAAAATGTCCATAGCTGTCAGAGTAAGCGTTTTGGCAGCTACCATCATCCCTTTGTTGCCAATAGAAGTGCCGCCGGCTGCTACAGCTTGCCAGCTGTGTGCGGGAGTGCCCGGAAC
>JABDQS010000097.1 GCA_013042125.1 Eudoraea sp. | reverse complement strand
ACCACGGACTAATCAGGACCGATTTTCCGGGAGGATGGGCAGGGGATGCCATAAATGCCTTTACGGGAAAAGGATTGGGCGCAAAGGCAAGAAGAATGCAAGAATTTCTAAAAACGCTGTTACTTTTTAGAAAAAGCGAAGCTGCGATCCACGAAGGCGCCACCAAACACTTTGCCCCTGAAAACGGAATCTATGTGCTCGTTAGATACAAAGGAAATAAAAAAGTCTTTTTGATATTAAACAAAAATGAGCAGAGCGTTTCTCTGCCAATGCATCGTTTCCGTGAAACGGATATTCTTGGAGCTACATTCAAGGATGTAATTACAGGAAAAGAGATGGTCATTGGGGATGAACTCATTCTAAAGAACAAGGGAGTGTTATTGCTCTCGAACTAAAAGGATATGGTAAGACGGTACGTGATCACTATTTTGCTTGTTTTGGCAGCCGTTGCCTGCAAGAATAATGAGAATATTTCACAGGATACCAAGGAAGAAACAGTTATGAAAAAGGAAAGAAAAAAAGTAATATATCAGGTCTTTACAAGATTATTCGGGAACACAAATACCACCAATAAACCATGGGGAACGCTTGAGGAAAATGGCGTTGGGAAATTCAATGATTTCACCCCTAAGGCATTAAAGGAAATCAAAGATCTCGGCGTAACACATATCTGGTATACCGGCGTACCTCACCATGCACTGGTTACAGATTATACTGCTTTTGGAATCACAAATGATGATCCTGATGTAATTAAAGGGAGAGCAGGATCTCCATATGCCGTAAAGGATTACTACAATGTAAACCCGGATCTGGCAGTGGATCCGGCCAGGCGTTTAGAGGAATTTAAGGAGTTGATAAACCGGACGCATGAGGCAGGGCTACAATTGATCATTGATATTGTGCCAAATCATGTAGCCAGACATTACGAAGGGGCCTCAACGCCTCAAGGGAAGGAACCTTTTGGAGCTTCAGATAACTCGGGAGTAGCGTATCAAAAGAATAACAACTTTTATTATATACCAGGAGCATCATTTGAAGTGCCAGAATGGACCAACGGATATCTGCCACTAGGCGGTGAGCCACATCCTCTTATAGATCATTATTTTCCTGAAGATCCTGCAAAATGGACCGGAAACGGATCCAGAAAATCACAACCAGATATGAATGACTGGTATGAGACCGTAAAGATAAATTATGGTGTTAGCCCGGACGGGAATCTTGATTTTGAAAAATTACCGGACGAATTCGGGTCGAAGACCCATAAGGAACACCTGAATTTCTGGTCAGATAAAACTGTGCCCGATTCCTGGATCAAATTTAAGGACATCGCTCTGTATTGGTTAGATATGGGAGTGGATGGTTTCCGATATGATATGGCTGAAATGGTCCCCCTGGAATTCTGGAGCTACTTAAACTCTCATATTAAAGAAAAGAATGAGAAGGCCCTGATTTTGGCTGAGGTCTATAATCCCTCTCTTTACAGGGACTATATTTTTAAGGGAAAAATGGACTACCTATATGATAAGGTAGAACTATACGATAGTTTAAAGCACATTATGCAGGGGCATGGGTGGACAGATCATATCCCTGTGGTGCAAAAAGGGATGATGGATATTGAACACCATATGCTGCATTTTCTGGAAAATCACGATGAGCAGCGAATAGCCAGTCCGGAATTTGTTGGCAATGCTCAAATAGGTAAACCGGCCATGGTGGTCTCTGCAACCTTGAGCACTTCTCCAACCATGATATATTTTGGTCAGGAGGTTGGAGAGCCCGGAGCCGAAGATGCTGGTTTTGGCTCGCCTTCCAGAACCTCCATGTTCGACTATATAGGTGTACCCCATTATCAGCGCTGGGTCAATGAGAAGAAATTTGATGGGGGCCAATTAAAGAAGGAAGAAAAAGAACTTCGCGATTTTTATCAGCGACTTTTAAATGTTACGATTAGTAATGACGCTTTAATGGGGGCCTATGAGGATATTCATTACTACAATAAGGATCATACAGAAGGATACAACCACAGAGTGCTATCATTTGTTCGCTGGCAAGACAAAGAACGACTGCTGGTGCTTTCCAATTTTGATTCAGAGGAATCCTACCGGTTACAAATGAAAATACCACCCTCAATTGTGGAAGCATGGGGCTTACAAGAAGCAACCTCGTATGAAATGAGTGATCTGCTTTACGATGAAGCCAAGGTTGTGCTTAGCATAGAAGGAGGACAGGGCCATTTCGATATAGCACTGGCCCCACTTCAATCCTATATATTTAAGCTAAATGGATAAGGGTAAGTATCCCTTGTTTCTAAATGATCTAAGAGTGAGATACATTTCAGGGCAAGTTGTATTTTTGGGAAATAGAAAAACACCATGGACTATGAAGAATTTTGGAATTGTTTTATTGGTCATACTAATTTCAAGTTGCACAGGAATGGATCATAAAATGCTTGTAATAGGCCATAGGGGCGCTATGGGACATGAGACCGAAAATACACTCGCATCCATTCAAAAGGCAATGGATCTGGGGGTAGATATGATCGAGATCGATGTTTTCAGGATAAAAAGCGGAGAGGTGGTTGTCTTTCATGATGAGCGCCTTGAGCGCCTGAGTAATGCCGGTGGACTTATTGAAGACTACGATGTTTTTGAGTTGAGAAAAGTGATCCTCGACGGCAATCACAAGATCCCTCTGCTACAGGACGTGCTTAAATTGATCGATCATAGAACACGTCTCAATATAGAACTCAAAGGTGCCAACACCTCAGACAGGGTTAACTTTATTATTGAGTATTACATCAAAGAAAAAGGGTGGAAATTAGACGATTTTGTGATCTCTAGTTTTAACTGGCAGGAATTGGAAAGTATGAGATCTTATAATCCGGATATAGCCATTGCCGTTCTAACCGAGGAAGACCCTATTAAGGCGATCCCAACAGCCAAAAAATTAGGTGCCGTGGCCATCAACCCTTTTTATAAGACCTTAAATACTGAGAATGTAAAAGCATTACATGATGAAGGTTTTAAAGTGTATACCTGGACAGTGAATGAAGCAGAGGATATTGAAGCGATGAGATCGTTCAAAGTAGACGGGATCTTTACTAATTTTCCTGAAAGGGCACGCTGATGTATGATGTTATTGTTATTGGTGGTGGGGCAGCAGGATTTTACGGGGCCATCAATTTGGCCGAAATTAGACCAGATCTCAAGATCGCCATCCTGGAACAGGGAAAACAAGTACTGGGGAAGGTAAAAGTTTCCGGAGGTGGTCGCTGCAATGTAACCCATGCGCAGTTCAACCCTAAAATACTCGCTCAAAACTATCCAAGAGGAGAAAAAGAATTACTTGGTCCATTCAATACCTATTGTACGGAACACACGGTACAGTTTTTCCAGGAACGTGGAGTTGAACTAAAGATCGAGGAGGATGGAAGGATGTTTCCTGTTTCGAACTCTTCCCAAACCATTATCGATTGCTTTATGGATGCTATTTCCAACTCTAAGATCGATCTGATTCGGAATACTATTGTTACTGATATCTTGCTTCCTTCTCCCGATCAGGATAGCAGGGAACTTTATAAAGTCCAAACCAAAACAACTCCTTTTTATGCCAAACAGCTACTCCTTGCTACCGGGAGTAGCTCAAAAATGTGGAATGTCCTAAAGAAGTTGGGACATACGATCATAGAACCTGTGCCCTCCCTGTTCACCTTTAATATCCGCGATCCGCGGATTGCAGGGATCCCCGGACTGAGCACGGAAGCCAGAGTTAAAATAGTATCCAGGGATATTCCCGGAAAAAAGATAACGGTGCCTCTCAAAAGCAGTGCTGAGCGCAGTGACGAATTGGTTTCAGAAGGACCTTTGCTGATCACTCATTGGGGAATGAGCGGCCCCGCTATCCTTAAACTTTCTGCCTGGGGTGCAAGGACCTTGCATGACTATCAATACCGTTTTAAGATACAGGTAAATTGGGTGCCGGAGTATCACCAACAAGGCCTTTTTTCCTATTTGATGGAAGTCAAAGATATGGAGGCAAAAAAAACGGTTTTCAGAACACATCCCCTTGATATACCTAAAAGACTTTGGGGGAAATTAGTGAAGGCAGTTGGTATTTTACCCGATCAGAAATGGGCCGATATCTCCAAAAAACAACTTATGGAACTAGCCAGAGAACTAACAGCCGGCGAATTTTTAGTGGATGGAAAAAGCACCTTTAAAGAAGAGTTTGTTACATCAGGTGGAATAGACCTGAAAGAGGTCAATTTCAAGACCTTTGAAAGCAGGCTGCACCCCCGTCTTTATTTTGCAGGAGAGATCTTAAATATAGATGCTATTACGGGCGGGTATAATTTTCAAAATGCCTGGACGGGATCCTATTTGGCCGCACAGGCCATAGCAAGTTCATAAAAAAGTTCCTGTTTTAACCAAGAAGCAAAAGGGATAGTCCGGCCGCTGCACTACCTCCTAGAATAGGACCTAGAACAGGCACCCAGGAATAGGCCCAATCGCTGCCACCTTTTTCTTTAATGGGCATTAATGCGTGGATAAGTCTTGGTCCCAGATCTCGAGCGGGATTAATGGCATAGCCCGTGGTTCCCCCTAATGCAAGCCCAATTCCCCAGACTAGTATGGCTACTGGCAGGGCACCTAAAGATCCAAGGCCTATGATCTCTCCTGTAGAGCCCATAGAGGGATCTGTAAAGAACAGAATGGTGAAAACCAGTACAAAAGTTCCAACAGCCTCACTAAAAAGATTGGATCTGTAATTGCGTATTGCAGGGACCGTTGAAAATACTGCCAGTTTCAAGATTTTGTCCTTGGTTACATCAAAGTGATCCTTGTACATTATCCATACAATGGTTGCTCCGATCATCGCGCCAAGAAGTTGTGCCAGTAAGTAGATAGGGACTTCGGACCATTCAAAAATGCCTGCGACTGCCAGGCTAAGGGTTACTGCCGGATTTATATGGGCACCACTGTAAGGTCCTGCCACTACAACACCTATAAAAACGCCAAATGCCCAGGCAGTGGTGATCACCATCCAACCTCCACCATGTCCTTTTGTTTTATTCAGAACCACATTGGCAACAACGCCAGACCCAAAGGTTATCAAAAGAGCGGTGCCTATTAATTCAGCAACAAATGGTGTCATAGTATTTTAATAAGATTCTTTGGTCCAGTATTCCAGAGCATCAATGGCTTTATACCATCCTTTGATCCCTGCCTCTATTTCTGCCCTGTCCGGATTTGGAATAAAGCGATGTTCACTCTCCCAGATAGTTTGTATTTCCTCAAGATCGTTCCAGTAGCCCACGGCCAAACCAGCAAGAAAGGCGGCACCCATCACCGTAGTTTCTACAATCTTAGGTCTAATGGTAGTAGTATTAAGTACATCTGCCTGGCATTGCATTAGCAAATTATTCACGGAAGCCCCTCCGTCAACGCGCAATTCCCTTATCGAAATACCCGCATCTGCCTCCATTGCTTTTAGGACATCCATGGTCTGATAAGCGATCGATTCCAGGGCTGCCCTGGCAATGTGTGCATAGGTACTACCTCTGGTGAGTCCAAACACGGTTCCTTTGGCATGCTGATTCCAATGTGGCGCACCAAGACCTGCAAAGGCCGGCACAAAGTATACACCATCCGAACTATCAACGGAGCAGGCTATCTGCTCCACCTCTGCAGAAGAGTTGATGATCTTCAGGCTATCGCGAAGCCATTGTACTACTGCCCCGGCAATAAAAATACTTCCTTCAAGAACATATTGTGTTTTGCCATTGATCTGCCACCCCACTGAAGTGAGCAAATTATTTTTAGAAACTATGGGTTTATCCCCAATATTCATCAACATAAAACAACCGGTACCATAGGTATTCTTTACCATTCCGGGTTTAGTGCACATTTGGCCAAATAAGGCAGCCTGCTGATCTCCGGCAATCCCGGCGATCGGAATTTTTATCCCTAATAGTGATTCTGATGTATGGCCATAGACCTCACTTGAGGATTTTACCTCTGGCAAAATGGAGGCAGGAATATTGAACATTTTTAACAATTCGGCATCCCAGGCCAGCGTATTGATGTCAAAAAATAAGGTACGACAGGCATTTGTTACATCGGTAATGTGCAAGTTCCCCTCGGTCATCTTCCAAATAAGCCAACAGTCTATGGTGCCCATAAGAAGTTCCCCTGCTTCAGCCCGTTCGCGGGCGCCCTCTACATTATCCAATAGCCATTTTACCTTAGTACCGGAAAAATAGGCATCTATGACTAAGCCGGTTTTCTCTCGGATCATGTTTGATTTTCCTTCCTTCTTTAAGGCATCACAGTAATCGGCAGTTCGTTTATCTTGCCAAACGATGGCATTATGAATAGGCTGTCCTGTATTTTTATCCCAAATAACAACGGTTTCACGCTGATTGGTAATACCTATGGCAGCAATGGATTTCGGAGAGATCTTCTTTTGATCGAGCGCCATTGTCATCATCTCAGCCTGGGTATTCCAGATCTCAAGTGCGTCGTGCTCTACCCAACCAGATTTCGGAAAATGTTGTGTAAACTCTTTTTGTGCGGAAGAAACAATTGTGCCCTTTTTGTCTAATACCAGTGCCCTACAACTTGTGGTTCCCTGGTCCAGGGCCAGAATGTATGATTGCATATAGGTCCTATGTTCTATTTTCTCTTGGGATATTCCAATTCTTTAAATGTAAAGGATTTATTTTATTTAGCATAATCAGGGAAGTTCAGGCAACGAACTGTGCAGCGCAAAATGGAGAAAACACCTAGAAATCCTGAATATCTGATAATCAATTCAATTCCCAGATCTTGTAGTTCAGAACCATAGCAAAGCTTACCCATAGGAGATAAGGAAGCATTAAATAGGCAGCCGGTCTGCTAACTATCTTAAACCATTTTATTGTCATCAGAATTAATATCAATAGGACCAGAATAACCATTAAGGCCCAAAAGGGTTCTTGAAATCCAAAGAATACAATGCTCCATAAAGCGTTGAAAAGCAATTGAAATCCAAAATAATACAGGGCTGTTTTAACCCATACGTGATAAAAACCCTTGGACCATACCAATCCGGCAGCAATCCCCATAAGGATATACAGAATGGTCCAAACGGGGGCAAAGATCCAATTAGGCGGATTAAAACTTGGTTTGTTAAGGGTGGTATACCATGTGTCTACTGAACTTTGGGTAGCAAAACCTGCTAAAAAACCAATAAGCAGGCAAATGGTAACGGCAATGACTATGTAGAGCACTTTTTTCTTCATTGGAAACCATTCAAAGTACTCTAAAATAGGAATTTATTTCAATTGAGGGCATACCTAAAGTGTTGAAAAACTATCTTTGCATCAAAATTTGGCAGAATGAACGAACAGGAATTTATTCCTTCGAAATATAAAACCCTGCTTACTTCCGGCACCACAACATGGAGGGCGCCAAGTAACATAGCCCTGGTGAAATATTGGGGAAAATTTCAGGATCAGATCCCTGCTAATCCTTCTATTAGCTTTACACTTTCTAATGCTGCAACCACTACGTCGTTAGAGTTTGAAAGGAGGGAAAATGGGAATTGCAAACCGTCTTTTGACCTTCTTTTTGAAGGGAAATCCAAGGAAGAGTTCCGACCTAAGATCAGTACCTTCTTTCAACGTATTTCTAAATATTTACCCTTTTTAAAGGAGTATCATCTAAAGATCGATACCAGCAATACCTTTCCACATAGCAGTGGGATAGCCTCTTCTGCAAGTGGGATGGCAGCCTTGGCATTATGCCTTATGGACATGGAAAAAAGAATGAATCCTTCTATTGCCCCTGATTTTTTATTAAAAAAAGCATCTTTTCTCGCTCGTTTAGGTTCTGGTAGTGCATGCAGAAGTATTAGCGGACCCATAGTGGAATGGGGGCAGCACAAAGACCTTTCTGACAGTTCTGATCTAGTAGGTCTGCCATATGGAGGAAAGGTACACGAAGTATTTGAGGGATATCAGGATACCATTTTACTGGTTCACAAAGGGGAAAAGATCGTTAGTAGTACCGCAGGCCACGATCTGATGAACAACCATCCGTTTGCCAAACCGCGCTTTGCCCAGGCACATAAAAATTTATCCAGGTTGCTCACTATTTTCGAGAAAGGTGACCTGCCGGAGTTCATAGAAATAGTAGAGAGTGAGGCTCTGACGCTACATGCAATGATGATGACAAGTGTACCTTATTTTATACTTATGAAGCCGCAAACATTAACTATTATTGAAAAAATATGGGCATATAGGAAGCAAAGCGGGGTGCCTCTTTGTTTCACGCTCGATGCCGGAGCCAACGTTCATCTCTTATATCCTCAAAAACACACTGAAAAAGTTTTGCAATTTATTAAGAATGAGCTTGTTGTGTATTGTGAAAATGGGCAGTATATTTGCGACCAGGTTGGTGGAGGATCTAAGAAAGTCTGATCTTTAAGTCCATCGTACGTATTTTAGTGCTATTTTTATTTTGCACAACAGCAAACAGTTTATGAAAGGACCTCTCTTTTATTCAAAGATCCTTCTCTTCGGAGAATACGGGATCATTAAAGATTCCAAAGGACTATCCATTCCCTATAATTTCTTTAAAGGTGCCTTGAAGACTGAGAAAACGCTGTCTGAAGCAGGTAAAAAATCTAATGATAGCCTCAGGAGATTTGCCGAACATTTAGCCGAAATACAAGAGGAGGACCCAAACCTGGTTACTTTTGATGTTGAGGCCCTTAGAAACGATCTCGATAAGGGGATGTATTTTGACAGCTCTATTCCGCAGGGATATGGTATTGGCAGTAGTGGTGCCTTAGTGGCCGCTATTTATGACAAATACGCCAAGAATAAGATCACCATTTTAGAAAACCTTACGCGTGAAAAACTTCTGAGTTTAAAGACCATTTTTGGAAAAATGGAATCTTTTTTTCACGGGAAATCATCCGGATTAGATCCCTTGAACAGTTACCTTAGCTTGCCTATCCTGATCAATTCTCAGGATAACATTGAATCTACCAGTATTCCTTCGCAGAATATAGATGGGAAAGGAGCTGTATTTCTTATAGATAGTGGTATAACCGGTGAAACTGCTCCTATGGTTCAGATCTTTATGGAAAAGATGAAACACGAAGGATTCAGGACTATTCTTAAAGAAGAATTCATAAAACATACTGATGCCTGTGTAGAGGACTTTCTAACGGGTAATGTAAAATCACTATTCGGGAATATAAAACAACTTTCTCACGTTGTTTTGGACCATTTTAAACCTATGATCCCACCACAATTTCATCATCTGTGGAAACAGGGAATAGAAACAAATGATTATTATTTAAAATTATGTGGTTCCGGAGGCGGTGGCTATATCCTTGGCTTTACGCGGGATATTGAAAAGGCCAGGAATGCGCTTAAGGAACATCGTCTGGAAGTGGTATACAACTTCTAAATAAACAAAAATGCTTAGTAGAAAGAACAAACTCTTGCTTTTGAAGCTCTTGAGTTTGTTTTCCATTGTAAGGGGTTACAATGTATTGATGATCGTCATTGCTCAATACCTTGCATCCATTTATATTCTGGCACCTGACCTTCCTCTCCGGGAGGTAGTATTCGATCTGCGTTTATTTGCCCTTGTTTTAGCCTCTTCTCTGGTTATAGCAGGCGGCTATATCATTAATAGTTTCTACGATTCAGAAAAAGATCTGATAAACAAGCCTCGCAAATCGATGCTCGACCGACTCGTTAGCCAGCGAACCAAATTGAGCACCTATTTTGTACTGAATTTTTTGGCGGTTCTTTTTGCAAGTTATGTGTCCTTTAAGGCTGTTCTCTTTTTTTCCGGCTATATTTTTGGCATCTGGCTCTACTCACATAAATTGAAAAAAATTGCTTTTTTTGGTAACCTGGTTTCTGCTTTTTTGGCCATTACACCATTTTTCGCAGTGTTCGTTTACTACAAGAATTTTGAAACAGTGATCTTCGTCCATGCTATGTTCCTATTTCTGCTTATTCTGGCAAGGGAATTGATCAAGGATATGGAAAATATAGCCGGTGATTTAGCCCTGAATTATAAGACTATCCCAATTTTATATGGTACAAAATATGCAAAGGCGTATATCACCCTCTTAATTTTGTTGACCCTGGTTCCGGCAATCTTATTGATCAGGTCCTTTGATGTAGGGTATATGTACCTGTATTTTTATGCATCTATTGTATTGTTGATCATCTTTTTGATCCTTCTGTGGAGGTCTTCAACCAAGAAACATTACGTATGGCTTCACAACATCCTAAAATTTATCATCATTGTGGGCTTGTTTAGTATCTTGTTGATCAATGTTGATCTTGTATTAAATCGGATTTTATAATGGATTCTTTACTTAATGTTGCTTTAGCCCAGATAGCGCCTTGCTGGTTAGACAGGGATGCCACCCTTGAGAAAATAAAAAACTATATACAGGAAGCATCGGCTAACGAGGCAGAATTAATAGTATTTGGAGAAGGCCTTTTACCCGGGTACCCCTTCTGGCTTGCTTATACAGATGGGGCCAAATGGGATCTGAAGATCAACAAGGAACTCCATGCGCATTATGCTCAAAATGCAGTACAAATTGAGTCTGGTGATCTAGATAAAGTTTGTGCCCTGGCAAAGGAATGTTCCATTGCCGTTTATCTCGGCGTTATTGAAAGGGCCGGAGATAGGGGAGGTCACAGCCTGTATTGTTCGCTGGTTTATATTGATAATAAGGGTGTTATTCAATCCATTCATCGAAAATTACAACCTACCTATGACGAGCGTCTTACCTGGGCCCCCGGGGATGGTCATGGTTTACAGGTGCATCCTTTAAAGCAGTTTAGATTGGGAGGACTTAACTGTTGGGAAAATTGGATGCCACTTCCGAGAGCATCGCTGTACGGACAGGGAGAAAATGTTCATATTGCCGTATGGCCCGGCAATGAGAACAATACGAAAGACATCACCAGGTTTATTGCAAGGGAATCTAGAAGCTATGTACTCTCCGTTTCTTCCTTGATGCGGAAAGAAGATTTCCCGAAAGACACTCCTTACCTGGAAAAATTATTGAAAGTAGTTCCCGATGTCCTGGCCAACGGAGGTTCTTGTATTGCAGGTCCTGACGGTGAATGGCTTGTATCCCCGGTATTGAATAAAGAGGGACTTATTTATCATACCTTAGATTGCAATCGTATATATGAGGAACGACAGAATTTTGATCCGGCCGGGCACTATTCAAGGCCCGATGTAACACGATTACATATAGACAGGCAACGACAATCCACTGTCGCCTTTGAAGACTAATAATAATGAGAAGGTAGTTTAAGCCGTAACACATTTTGCTACCTTTGGAAAAAATGTATCCATGAGCAGATCTGACTATAATGACGGAGGGAAATCATCGGGCCGCGGTGGAGGAAATTACCGAAAGAAAAGTTATGCCCGCGGGAATGCACCTATTAAAAAACACAGGGAAAGAAATCCAGCTTCAGATTCAGGCTTGATCCGCTTAAACAAGTATGTAGCCAATGCCGGGGTTTGTTCAAGACGAGAGGCAGACGTCTATATTGCTGCAGGGAATGTTACTGTGAACGGAAAACCGGTAACGGAAATGGGCCATAAAGTAAGCAGAACAGATGAAGTTCGTTTCGATGGCCGACTGCTCAATCCTGAGCAGAAAGAGTATATACTGCTTAATAAACCCAAGAACTTTATTACTACCACCAGGGACGAAAAAGGCAGAAGGACGGTAATGGAATTGATCTCTAATGCCACCAAATCCAGATTGGTCCCCGTAGGACGTTTAGACAGGAATACAACCGGACTTTTACTGTTTACCAATGATGGCGACCTGGCAAAAAAGCTGACCCATCCCAGGTATGGAGTGCGGAAGATCTATCATGTAGAACTCAACAAAAACCTGAAGTCTGATGATCTTCATAAGATACAAGATGGGTTAATGCTGGAGGATGGTCCTATAAAAGTTGATGAGATCAGTTATCTCAAAAATGCCCCAAAGAAAGAGGTAGGAGTAGAAATACACAGTGGAAAGAACAGGATAGTTAGGCGAATTTTTGAACAGTTGGGATATAATGTCGTGAAATTAGATCGTGTGATCTTTGCCAATCTTACAAAAAAGGACCTTCCAAGAGGTCACTGGCGCCCATTAACTTCGCAAGAGGTTATTAATTTAGGAATGTTACAATAAACAGACGAGCGGTAATTCTCTGTTTACAATTAAAATACTTTTAGGAGATCAGCTTCATTTTATCCCGGATCTCTTGTAAGCAGAGGTTGCCTATACTTCCCTGGTGCGTATGCTTTGCATCTTTGCCAAACTTAAATTTTCCTTCCTCTACCTCTAATGCGATCTGTTTATAGGCGTCCCTAAACGGGATCCCCTGAACCACTAAATCATTTAAGGCATCTACAGTAAATAGAAGGTCGTATTTGGGATCCTCTAGAATATCTTCCCGAACCACAGCCTTGGGAAGGCTGAATGTCAAAATATCTAAACATGCCTTTAATTCCTGCAGGGCAGGAAGCAGACTATTCTTGGTAACCTGAAGGTCCCTGTGATATCCGCTGGGCAAGTTGGTTAGTAATAGGGTCAATTCATTTGGCAGGGCTTGTATTACATTGCATTTGCCGCGTACCAATTCAAAAACATCCGGATTTTTTTTGTGCGGCATAATACTGCTTCCGGTTGTCAGATCATCAGGGAATGAAATAAAATTGAAATTCTGACTCATGTACAAACAGATGTCCATGGATAATTTCGATAGGGTAGAAGCTACACCAGCCATCCCCACAGCTGCGGCCTTTTCCACTTTTCCCCGGCCCATTTGTGCCGCTACTACGTTGTATTTAAGAGTACTAAAATTTAATTCCCGGGTGGTCATTTCCCGATCAATAGGGAAAGAACTTCCATAACCTGCCGCACTACCCAACGGGTTTTGATCTGCTACCCTCAAAGCGGCATCTACAAAAAAAAGATCATCAATAAGGCTTTCAGCATAGGCAGAAAACCAAAGGCCAAAGGAAGAAGGCATGGCTACCTGAAGATGTGTATATCCCGGAAGGAGAACTTTTTTATTCTTATCGGCTAATTGAAGCAATACCTCAAAAAGTTCCTTTACTTGTTTCTTTACACTCTGTAGCTCTTCCTTTATGAACAGTTGCATTGCTACTAATACCTGATCATTTCGGGAACGGGCAGTATGTATCTTTTTTCCTGTATCACCAAGTTTTTGTATGAGAAGAAATTCAATTTTGGAATGCATATCCTCAAAGGATCCTTCTATGGTAAACTCCCCTTTTTCAATAGAATCATGAACTTCATCAAGAGCAGATATCATGGCAAGATTTTCTTCTTTTGTTAGCAATCCTATTGAGCCCAGCATATTGGCATGAGCTTTGGATGCTCTTACGTCATACTCTGCAAGGACAAGATCCAGTTCCCTGTCATTTCCCACGGTAAAACGATCTATCTTCTCATTCGTTTTCATTCCTTTTTCCCAAAGTTTCATGATGCGGTATTTTAAAATGGTTAATTAGCTTATTCTGTAATTATAAATCCTTTTAATAAGTTGATATACAACTGTATTCCTTCTTCAATTTCAGATACGAAAATATATTCGTCTGCACTATGTGAACGTGTACTGTCTCCCGGACCTAATTTTAAGGACGGACAACTTAGTGCCGCCTGATCTGATAGGGTTGGTGACCCGTAGGTTGTTCTTCCCAGGGACAATCCTGAAAGTACCAATGGATGCTCTTTAGGTATAGATGAAGAGTTTAAGCGCAAGGAGCGAGGGGTTACTTTACACGGAGCATCTTTTTGCAGAATAGCAACAATTTCCTTGTTGGTATAACAATCATTTACTCTAACGTCAATGACGAGATCTACCTTGGCCGGTACTACGTTATGTTGACTTCCGCCATTTATTTGAGTAACTGTAACTTTTACCTCTCCCAAAACATCAGACACTTTTTGAAATCGATAGTTTTTAAACCAGGCCAGGACATCAATACAATTATAAATTGCACTATTATCATTAGGATGTGCTGCATGGGAAGGGGTGCCTTTAACTTCTGCATCAAAGACGACCAATCCTTTTTCTGCGATCGCAAGTTGCATCAACGTTGGTTCGCCAACAATAGCCAACGAAATCTCAGGAAGAATCTTAAGCATGGAATTAAGGCCATTAGGACCGGAACTCTCTTCTTCCGCTGAAGCTACAATGATGAGGTTGTGCGATAGGTTCTTCTCTTCATAGAAATAGGTAAAAGTAGCGATCAGGGAAACCAGCGCTCCACCGGCATCATTACTGCCAAGGCCATAGAGTTTACCATCTTCCACTTGAGGTAAAAAAGGATCCTTGGTATAAGCCGAATTTGGTTTTACGGTGTCGTGGTGAGAATTCAAAAGCAATGTAGGCTTAGCTTTGTCAAAGTATTTATTAAAAGCGTACACATTGTTGTTCTCTCTTTTATACTGAATTTCATTTGTAGTGAACCACTTTTCAATGAGCAGAGCGGTTTTATTTTCCTCAGAAGAGAACGAAGGAGTCGCAATTAGTTCGTTCAATAATAAGATGGCATTTTTTGTTAATTGTGTAACATCTTGCTTCATAGGGTAAGGGTTGTATAGGTTGTAGAATGTGGGAGCAACATTTGCATATTGCCAATACATACTTTATGTACAGAATGGTCTAATGCATAAAAGCAATTTTCCAATTTAGGCAACATACCATCAGCAATTGTCTGCTCCTTTAAAAGGCTATAATAGGTCTGTTTATTGATATGCGAAATAACAGAATTGTCGCTCGCTACATCACTTAATACTCCCGGTTTTTCAAAACAGTAATACAGGGTGGTGGTATATTCTTCAGATAAGGCGATGGCTAGTTCAGAAGCAATGGTATCTGCATTCGTATTTAGTAATTGACCTTTTCCATCATGAGACAGGGCACAAAAAACAGGGACTAAACCTGTTTGTACAAAATTTAAGAGGGCTTTTGTATGTACCGATACAATATCACCAACAAATCCAAAATCTACCGATTCTACAGGTCGTTTTACTGCTTCGATGATCCCTGCATCAGCACCACTAAGACCAATGGCATTACATGACAGGGCCTGTAATGTTGCTACTATTGATTTATTTACCAGTCCGCCGTAGATCATCACAGCTACTTCCAGACTTTTCCTATCTGTGATGCGTCTTCCCTTCACCATGGTGGTCTTTATTCCCATTTTTTCAGCCATTGACGTGGCCTTTTTACCACCACCATGTACCAGGATCTTGTGTCCTTCAATTTGGGAGAAGAGGATCATAAAACGAGCTAACTCTTTCTCATTTTCAATGATGTTTCCTCCTATTTTTACAATAGATAATGAAGGTTTCATAATCCTTTTAATATTTTATAGAGAGCTACCTGAGCCGCAAAAGTTCTATTATTTGCTTGCTCCATGACCAATGATTGGTCGCCGTTGAGCACAGCGTCTTCCACAACTACATTTCGCCGTACGGGTAAACAATGCATGAACTGCGCTTGGCCCAACTTCTCCTTTGTGATCATCCAATGTGGGTCTGTGCTTAGTACTTTTCCGTATGAACTATAACTGCTCCAATTCTTAACATAGACAAAGTCGGCTTCCGCAAGGGCTTCCTCCTGATCATACACAATTGGCACATCTTTAGTGATGTCTGGATTGAGTTCATATCCCTGGGGATGAGTGATACTAAAATTGAACTGCGAATTCTGTTTCATGATCTTCACAAAGGAATTAGCCACCGCATGTGGAAGGGCCTTAGGATGTGGTGCCCATGACAATACAACTTTAGGACTCTTTTTTTCAGTTTTTTCGGCAATTGTGATCAGATCCGCAAGGGCCTGCAAAGGATGTTCTATTGCACTTTCCATATTTAATACAGGAATAGTGGCGTATTTCTTAAATCCATTCAACACTATCTCTGCTTCATCTTGCTCTTTGTTCGATAAGGAGGCGAAGGCTCTAACTCCCAAAACATCACAGTACTGAGAGACCACTTGAGCTGCTTCGCGGATATGTTCTGCTTTGCCCTGATCCATGATGGTGCCATCTTCAAATTCGAGCGCCCATCCTTCACTGCCAAAATTCATGATCATGCAGTGCATCCCTAAATGAAAAGCTGCTTTTTGTGTGCTAAGTCGGGTCCGCAAGCTATTGTTAAAGAACAACAAGCCAATGGATTTACCCCGGCCTAACTCTTTATACTTAAACGGGTCTTTCTTCAATTCCCCGGCTAGGTCTATCCAATCGCTGGAAGAATCTATGTCGTTTACTGTGACGTAATGCTTCATGATAATTCCTGTTTTAGAGCATCGAAAAAATGATTTAAATGAGCTTTATTAATAGTAAGAGCTGGGAGTATGCGCAGTACTTTTTTGTCTTTTGCGCTACCGGTGAAAACATGCTGATCATAGATGAGTTTTTTTCTCAATGGAGCCACTTCAAAATCAAATTCCAGTCCGAGCATCAGCCCCTTTCCTTTTACTCGTTTTACCTGAGGTATTTCATTTGCTTTTTGCTTAAAATAGACCCCAAGTTTCTCAGCATTTGAAATAAGGTTCTCTTGTTCTAAAACTTCCAAGACTGCCAGGGTAGCTGCGCATGCTAAATGATTACCCCCAAAGGTAGTTCCGAGCATTCCGTAAGAAGCTTTGAACTTTGGATGGATCAAAATACCACCTACAGGAAACCCGTTACCCATCCCTTTAGCTATGGAGATTATGTCTGGCTCAATAGCATGATGTTGATAGGCGAAGAATTTGCCGCTTCTTCCAAAGCCAGATTGAACTTCATCTGCGATTAGAACTACTTCGTGTTCCTTACAAATTTGAGCTACCTCCTGGTAGAAGCCGGCAGAAGGCTCATCCAAACCACCTACTCCTTGAATTGCCTCCATGATCACGGCACAGACATCATCTTTTTTTAACTCTTGCTTTAAACCCGGGGTATCTTCGAACGATAAAAAGGTGACCTTTTGCTGTTTGTTGATTGGGGCGTTTATGGCGGGATTATCTGTAGTGGCCACTGCCGCGGAGGTGCGTCCATGGAAACTATTATGAAAAGCCACGATCCTCGATTTTCCAGTGTGAAAAGATGCAAGTTTAAGGGCATTCTCATTGGCTTCTGCTCCGGAATTACACATAAATAGCTGATAATCATCGCAGCCCGAAAGACTGCCCAATTTTTTAGCCAGTGCTTGTTGCAAAGGATTTTGGACGGCATTGCTATAAAACCCGATCCGATCTATTTGGTCTTTGAGTCGCTTTACATAATGCGGATGCTTATGCCCTATAGATATGACAGCATGACCCCCGTATAGATCAAGGTAGTCCTGACCCTTATCATCCGTGAGGATCACTCCTTCTGCAGAGACTGGTGTTATATCGTACAACGGGTATACGTCGAAGAGTTTCATATTAACCTTTTCTAATCTGACTGATCTTCTCGAATGAAGTAACAATTCCTCGTATGAGAGAAGAGCTTAAGCCCTGGTGTTCCATTTCATTCAAGCCTTCAATGGTACATCCCATTGGAGTTGTTACTCTATCAATTTCTTCTTCCGGATGATTCCCGGATTCTATCAATAAGGCAGCTGCCCCATTACAGGTGTGCATGGCTAATTCTTGCGCCTCTTTCGCATCAAACCCCAATTGAATGGCTCCCTGAGTGGTGGCTCGGATAAGTCGCATCCAAAAAGCGATGCCACTTGCACATATTACTGTAGCAGCCTGCATCTGGCTTTCAGGTATCTCCATGGAATTCCCCATTCTATTAAAGATCGCCTTGGCAAGATCGATGCGTTTTGCTCCCATTTCATTACTGCATAAACAGGTCATGGACTTGCCCACTGAAATAGCTGTGTTTGGCATACTTCGAATGATAAAGGTATCCTTCCCTATAATCGATTCGATCTTGTCAATGCTGAATCCTGTGATGGTTGAGATAATGACATGCTTCTCAGTGAGATGCTCTTTGATCTCATTTAAGATCTGTTCAAAATGCCCGGGTTGTACTGAAAATATTAGAATGTCTGATTGTTTTACTGCCAGGGAATTGTCTGATGAAACGGTGACATTTCCATATTTCTCATAATTCTTGATAGTGTCCGGGTGTCTTTTGGTGAGATGCATGGTAGTTGCTCCATTGCTGTGTAATACACCTTCTGCAATGGATATTCCCAGGTTCCCGGCTCCAATGATGGCTATTTTCATATGCTTATTCTTCTGGTTTTTTGTCTTATAAAATTATGAGTCGGGTTTTAATATACACCCGACTTTAAGTGTAGGCCTTCCGTTTCAGGAAAACCAAACATAAGGTTCATATTTTGTACTGCCTGGCCGCTGGCTCCTTTGAGCAAGTTGTCTATTGCCGAAGCAATCAGGATCATTTCATCATGCACTACTACATGCAGGTGACAGTAATTGGTGTTGACCACTTGTTTTAACGCAATAGCTTCTTCAGAGAGCTGTGTAAAAGGCGCTTCTTTGTAAAAGTCTTTAAACAGACCAATTGCCTCGCTCTCACTTCCTTTGTATTGTGTATAAGCTGTGGCCCAAATACCTCTGGTAAAATTCCCACGGTTGGGAATGAATAGTAGCTTACCTTTATTTTTTTGTAAGTGCTCCAGACTTTCGTTGATCTCACCCAGATGTTGATGAGTAAAGGCTTTGTAATGTGACATATTGTTTTCGCGCCAACTGAAGTGGGTAGTAGGAGAGAGGCCAACTCCTGCACCGGTACTTCCTGTTGTTGCATTGATATGGACCGCATTGTTCACTAGTTTTGCGTTGGCAAGTGGCAGTAAAGCCAATTGAATAGCAGTGGCAAAACATCCCGGATTAGCTAGATACTTGGTCTTCTGAATCTGATCTCTGTTGAGTTCAGGAAGCCCATACACAAATTCTCTGCTTTCAAAGGAACTGTTTGCTTCCAATCTGAAATCATTACTAAGGTCAATGATCCTTGTAGTCTCTGAGAATGGATGCTTTTGTAAAAATTTTGTTGAGTTTCCGTGACCTAAGCATAAGAATACCAGGTCAATATTATGATCAACCTCATCGCTAAACAACAATTCAGTTTGTCCAAGAAGATCAGAATGAGTGGCTGAAACTTTTGTTCCCGCCCTTGTGGTGCTGTACACAAATTTGATCTCTACCTGAGAATGATTTATCAGGAGTCTGATCAACTCACCGCCGGTATATCCGGAACCACCTATAATACCCGCGTTAATCATGATGTTTATTTACCTGGGTTGCTATTTTTGCAGGATTCGATAGGATCTTTATAAATCCTTTTGCGTCGTTGGCCGTCCAGGCCTTATTCATTTCCCCATAACTTCCAAAAGAAGCCGCCATCAGATCATATTTGGATTGGATACCATTAAGTTCAAATCTGTAAGGGTGGAGGGTAACAAAAACGTCACCACTCACATTTTTTTGTGTATCGGTCAGAAAGGCTTCAATATTCCTCATAACTTCATCCAGATAATTTCCTTCATGTAATAGCATTCCATAAAAGTTTCCTAATTGTTCTTTTTGAAACTGTTGCCATTTGCTCAGGGTATGTTTTTCCAGGAGGTGATGAGCTTTTAGGATAACTAACGGTGCTGCGGCTTCAAAGCCTACTCTTCCTTTGATCCCTATGATAGTATCACCCACATGAATATCGCGGCCAATGGCATATGAAGCAGTTAATTCCTGTAATTTTTCAATGTTTTGAACCGGACTACCTGGCTTCCCGTCAATTGCAGTGAGTTCGCCTTTGGTAAAGGAGAGTTTTACATCTTTAGGCTTCTGAGACTTCAGTTGACTGGGATAGGCTTCAGATGGAAGTCCCTTCTCGGAAGTGAGTGTTTCTACACCCCCTACAGAGGTTCCCCAAAGGCCTTTATTTATGGAATACTGTGCTTTTTCCCAGGAATAGGATATTCCGTGTTTCTGAAGGTAGTTGATCTCAGCTTCTCTGGAAAGTTTGTTATCCCGGATAGGGGTTATGATCTCAATTTCCGGTGCAATGATCTGAAAGATCATATCAAAACGCACCTGATCATTTCCGGCACCTGTACTTCCATGGGCAATTGCAT
Organism: Eudoraea sp.; assembly: GCA_013042125.1. Classification (GTDB taxonomy): domain Bacteria; phylum Bacteroidota; class Bacteroidia; order Flavobacteriales; family Flavobacteriaceae; genus Muriicola. The sequence goes on along the minus strand of JABDQS010000097.1, from coordinate 1,529 downwards.
TAGCACCTATTTTTTGTGCGTACTTCACAATTTCGATCGCCTGAACAATTCGTTCTGCACTTACACTTAATGGATAGGTGTTATTACGCAGCACGTTTCCAAAGATGAGGTATTTAACTACGGTGTCGTAAAAGGTTTGAATAGCATCAATGGAATTGTATGAGTGCGCTCCTAATTGTAAAGCCTTCTCCTTAATATCCTGAATCTCATCATCGTCAAAACCCCCGGTATTTACACTAACAGCATGTACCTCATACCCCTGGTCCTGTGAAAGATGCAAAGCACAGTAGGAAGTGTCTAGCCCACCACTGTAAGCCAGGACTAATTTCTTGTTGTTTTTGTTTGAAGTGTTCATGTTGTTATTTTTTCTTTTTGAGGAAAAGTTGCTCTTTAATACTCGTTAATCGCTGAAAGGCCTTTCTGTTAACTTTCTTTTTTTGTTTTTTTCCTTTAAAAGCAGGATCATATAACATTCCTGTACAAAGGCACATTTTCCGTTCTGTCCTTGTTAGGATATCAAAGTTCTTACAGGTCTGGCAACCCTTCCAAAAATCAGGATCTTCTGTTAGCTCCGAAAAGGTAACTGGCTTGTAACCCAGTTCATAATTCATTTTCATCACCGCCAAGCCTGTTGTGATGCCAAAGATCTTTGCTTCCGGAAATTTTTTTAGAGATAGTTCAAAAATGGCCTTTTTAATTTTTTTTGCCAGTCCCTGATTGCGATAATCAGGATGGACAATTAGTCCGGAATTGGCCACAAATTTCTGATGCCCCCAAACCTCTATATAGCAAAAGCCCGCAAACGTATCCTCATCCAGCGCTATGACCGCATTACCATTTACCAGCCTTTTGATTATATAATCGGGCGTTCTTTTAGCAATACCTGTACCCCTTACCTTGGCAGATTCTGAGATTGTTTCGCTAATAACCGTAGCGTATTTAATATGTGATTCGTTAGCAATTACAATGTCCATTGCTTATAAAAATTAATCGTAAACTATATATGACTGAAGGATCGTTGCGGAAATGGACTCACCTATTTCCATGAGAGAGGAGCACCCTTACGGGCGACGACGAGTTGGCACAAAAGAAGCAGCCCCGGAGGCTATTCTTTGATTCGTATACGTGTGTGCATTGGTTATCATGAACCTCAAATGTACAAATTAAATTGAACTAACCCCATGAAGCCTTTAATTTTTGGGAATTAATGATTTTATGCCTTGTCGCTTAAATAATTCGTATACCAAAAACCCAATTACCGTTAAATATTCAATGATCAATAACCACATAGTTTCGTCAAAATCAGGATTGGCATAGGCCGAGTAACTTAAAATCACCGTGGCGGACCAAACCAGTGGAAATCGATATTCCGAGAAAAGACACAATAACACTAGTGAAATAATATACCAGGGATGCACGGTAGAGGACAATAATAAATAGACTGTCAGGATCATAAGCATTGAGGTAAGGAGTACCTTATGTTGTTGATTTCTTCGGAAGATACTGAGTATACATACCCAGCTTATTAC
>JABDQS010000094.1 GCA_013042125.1 Eudoraea sp. | reverse complement strand
GAACTCGGCTTCTTCCTAAATAACGAAATGGACGACTTCAGTTCAAAACCCGGAGTTCCCAATATGTTTGGCCTAATTGGAGCGGAAGCCAATAGCATTGCTCCCGAAAAACGAATGCTAAGCAGTATGACCCCGACCATCGTAGAAAAGGATGGTGCACTTTGGATGGTTGTTGGTACTCCAGGAGGATCCACCATAATTACTGCCGTTGCCCAAACAATTCTCAACGTCTACGAATTTAATCTAAGCATGCAACAAGCCGTGGAAGCACCCAGATTTCATCATCAATGGCTTCCCGATTTTATCATTTTTGAACCCGATGGGTTTCCGGATAGCATTAAAGAAGCACTAAAGGGAAAAGGCTATTTGATCAATGAAGGACGAACCCCGGTAATTGGTAAGGTTGATGCAATAAGGGTCCTGGCAGATGGCCGGTTAGAAGGTGGTGCAGATCCCAGGGGAGATGACAAAGCTGTGGGTTATTAGGGCTGTATATCTCAATTGATAGTACGAAAATGCAAACTAAAATATATCAGAAAAAAGTATGCCAAAACTATTGACCAGGATCTTTGGGATCTTCCTGCTTTTTGTCTTATTGGCAGTTGGCTTTATTTATTTTTTTAAAAATGAGCCTCTCCCTCAGGCTTCGCCTTCAATAGAGGCAGATGTATTGGCCAATAAAATGCTGGTGGCCCTGGGGCATGAAGCCTATAAAAATACGCGTTACCTGGAATGGTCTTTCAGGAATGGTGATCACCACTATCGTTGGGATAAAACAATGGGATACGTGGACGTTCGCTGGGACGAAAATGAAGTACATTTAAATCTGAATAATACTGATAAAAGTGAGGCCGTTCAGGAGGGAATTTCCATGGATGGAGATGAGAAAACGGACTTGGTAAAAAAGGCATTGAGTTATTTTAACAACGATTCTTTTTGGTTGGTAGGTCCCTTTAAAGTGTTTGATGAAGGTACTACTCGTGCAATTGTTACGACGGAAGATGGAAAAAAAAGACTCTTAGTTACCTATACCCAAGGCGGGGATACTCCCGGCGATTCTTACTTGTGGCTTCTAGATGAATCCGGGATTCCGGAAAGCTTTAAAATGTGGGTTCAGATACTACCGCTAAAGGGACAGGAGGCTAGCTGGGAAGGATGGCATCAACAGGAAACAGGAGTTTTACTGCCACAATTGCACAGAATAGGTCCCCTTAAACTTGATATGGGCACTGTAAAGGCCTATAACTAAGCTCGTAATTGTTTTTTTAACTCCTCCATGGATTCCTGAAGCTGTCTCAACAAACCATTTTCCGTAGTTGCATCTACTCCAAATGTGATCTTACTGCTCACCTGCCAAAGTTCCTGTATCTGATATGGTTCTATTTGATAGGGAGGATAGGTTTCATTCAATGAGATCAGAATAAGTTGCTTTGCATTAGGCGGACGCTCAATTTTTTTAACCATCACAGAATCTTGTAATACTACCACGTAGATCTTATTCGGATTCACGTCTTTTACATCTTCAACTGCTTTGGCCAGAACCCACTCTCCGGGTTTTAAATTGGGAAGCATACTGTCTCCTTCCACCTGAAATCCCCGGTAGGTGGCATTTCTGAACTCCGGGATGGGCAGATCAAAGGCCGGTAATTGACGATACCAGGTTGTATCCTGAATGTTCTGTGGGTATCCCGCTGCTGCCTTGGCATTTACCAGCACCATATTTTCATTATCTGAGCTATCCACGGTGACCACTTTTGGGATAACACTTGTATTTGAGGACTCTAAATACTGTTGCTCACTTTCTCCAAAGAGCCATAAAGGATTGATCTTAAATTGCTTCAGCAATTCAGAGACCACTTTCCCAGATAACTTTGTCCGCCCTCTTTCAATATCTGCAGTAGTACTCGATACTCCCAATAAGGCAGCAAATTCTGCCTGCGTATATCCCAACCCGCGGCGTATATCGATGAAACGTTTAATAGTTAATTCGTTTTCCATAATTTATTTTGTAAGTGCGGTAAAAAAGTGTTCGTTCTTTCAAAGATACATAATTTGGAATATTTCCAAAATATTAATAGGAATATTTCCATAATATGGAATATATCCATATATTTGGATTATATACAAAATATATTGCAAACTGAATTAAATCTATTGACATTATGGAACAATTAAAGGATACCTTATTTTACGATGGAAGTTTTAATGGTTTTCTAAGCTTGCTATATGAAGTTGAAGCAAGAAACCTTACGATAGAAGGCATTCAAAAAAAGCAAGGACAACAAGAGTTACTATTTATAGACACAAGCTTTATTCCTACCGAATTAAAAAAAGCACGTTCGGTATGGAATTCCTTACGAAGTAAAAATTATGGAGCTTTGAAGCTATTGTATTTTGCCTTTCTTAGTGAGGAGCAGAATATTGAATGGAAATTGTTTCAATTCTACCAGCAGCTTATTGGCAATGTGTGCTTAGAAAAGAATGGGATGTGCGTATCTGACCATGCACATATTGAACAGTTAGCAAATTCAGTAGAAAAGGAAAAATGGGCCATTGAGCGGAAGTTGTTCATTGATCACTCTGGTGATAGCCTTTCTATAACCACTATTGAACCCATGTATAATATTCTTCCCCTGATATCAAAATTCTTTAGAACCCGCTATAAGGAGCAGGAATGGGTCATTTACGATTCCAATAGGAGTTTCGGTTTACATCACAGGAATGGTACCATGGCTTTTACAACAAGGCCATTAGATCAGTTAAAACCAATTTTCTCAGAAAAGGATCCCGGATCACCTACTCTTGATCGTTCAAAAAAAATGGACACATTAGAGCAGCAATCTATGGGAAAAAGAAGCCAGAAAGCGAGACTTATACAGGCCGTGGCATAAGGAATTAAGATCTAAAGGTCTTTGGCTCTCATAGTGCAAACAATACCAGTTTTGATCCCATTTTAAGGAATTTAGAACTCATTTATTTAATTTGGAATTAACAATTCACAAGTGACTCCAGCTTCTTTTTTATAGCTCAAAACAGTACCTTTGCCACTTTGCCTTATTGCATGACAAAATTTGATGAACATATTGAGGTCAAAGGAGCGCGGGTCCATAATCTGAAGAATATAGATGTCAGTATTCCCAGGGAAAAGTTGGTTGTGATCACCGGTCTTTCCGGCAGTGGTAAATCTTCTCTGGCCTTTGATACCATTTATGCTGAAGGGCAAAGACGCTATATTGAAACTTTTTCGGCCTATGCACGTCAATTCTTAGGAGGATTAGAACGTCCGGACGTCGACAAGATCGATGGCCTTTCGCCGGTCATTGCCATTGAACAAAAAACTACTTCCAAATCACCCCGCTCTACTGTAGGGACCGTAACTGAAGTATACGATTTTCTTAGACTACTATTTGCCAGAGCTGCAGATGCTTATAGCTATAATACAGGCGAAAAAATGGTGAGCTATTCTGATGAACAGATCAAAGAGCTCATAAAAACCAGCTATCAGGGACAGCGTGTTAATGTACTGGCCCCGGTTGTCAAATCCAGAAAGGGCCATTATCGGGAACTTTTTGAACAAATTGGCAAACAGGGATTTGTTAAAGTAAGAATAGATGGCGAGTTAAAGGATATCCAGAAGGGGATGAAGGTAGATCGATACAAGATGCACGATATTGAGATCGTCATAGACCGATTAGCCATTACCGAAAATGAAGAGTTGGATAAACGCCTTTCAGAAACTATTAATACAGCCATGTATAGTGGTAATGACGTAATGATGGTACTTGCAGAAGGTGAGGCAATACCCCGTTACTTCAGCAGGGATCTTATGTGCCCATCCACCGGTATCTCCTACCCTACTCCTGAACCCAATACGTTCTCCTTTAATTCTCCAAAAGGCATGTGTGACACCTGCAACGGACTGGGGCACATCTACGAGGTCAATGAAGAAAAGATATTCCCTAATAAAAAATTGTCGATTGCTGCGGGAGGAATCGCACCTTTGGGTGAATACAAAAAATCATGGGCTTTCAGACAGTTAGAAACTATAGCTAAACGCTATAATTTTGAATTATCGGATCCTATGGAACAGATCTCTCAAGATGCCATGAATCTTATTCTATATGGAGGTGAAGACAGTTTTGTATTAG
>JABDQS010000075.1 GCA_013042125.1 Eudoraea sp. | reverse complement strand
GTGCGTCATTGTGCCCAGGCAAGGGCCATTGAGAATGAATGTTATGTGGCCATAGCCGGGAGTGTGGGGAATTTACCTAATGTACATAATATGGACATACAATTTGCCCAATCTATGGTATTTACGCCTTGCGATTTTTCCTTTCCTACCAATGGCATCAAAGCAGAAGCTACTCCGAACACTGAAATGATACTGATCGCTGATGTAGATATTGATCTGCTGAGAGAACTAAATCAGTTTGGGGCAGTGCGAAACCTCCGGGATCGCAGAAAAGATATTTTTGATCTGAAGCGCACCTAACAATAATTAAGGCTGTCAAAGCTTTGTAGTTTAAGTATCCAGTATTTTTACCTCATCATTGAGTTGCTCGAGCGTGGATTTTGCGTCGCCAAAGAGCATTTTGGTCTTATGGTGGAAGAACAGCTGATTTTGAATACCGGCATATCCCGGATTCATACTCCGTTTCATGACCACTACATTCTTAGCTTCCCACACATTGATAACCGGCATACCATAGACAGGACTTGCGGGGTCATCATAGGCCGCAGGATTCACTACATCATTGGCACCTATCACAAGAACCATATCTGTATTGGGTAATGCTTCATTGGCATCTTCCATATCCAGTAATTTGGGATATGGGATATCTGCTTCAGCCAACAGCACATTCATATGCCCGGGCATTCTGCCGGCCACGGGATGAATGGCATATTTTACATCTACGCCATTGGCTGAAAGTAGGTTATCTAGTCTTTTTACTACTTTTTGTGCCTGTGCTACTGCCAATCCATAGCCGGGTACAATAAGTACAGTTTCAGAATAGTAGAGCTGAATGGCCAGATCAGTATAGGTTATTTCTTTTGCTAATTGTTTATCTCCATTGTCTTCTGCTTTGTGATTGTTATCCCCAAATCCGCCTATTAGCACATTGAGCAGCGAACGGTTCATGGCTTCACACATAAGAACGGTAAGGATGATCCCGGCAGACCCTACTAGTATTCCACCCACCAACATGATTTTATTGTCGTAGATAAGTCCGGCCGCAGCTGCCGAAAGACCAGTAAAGGCATTTAGCAGTGAGATAACTACCGGCATGTCTGCTCCCCCAATAGGTGCCACAAATGAGAATCCATAAAGGAGAGCTAGTACTAATACCAAAACGATATACCAAAGTGTTGGATCGCCCATATTGAGGTAGACAAATACACTCATGGCCAACAAGGCTCCCAGTAAGATGAGGTTTACAATATTGTGTTTGGGAAAGGTTACATGGCGATCTTTTACCAGTCCCTGTAATTTGGCATAGGCCAACATACTCCCTGTAAAGGCAATGGCCCCGATCAGTAGTGTTATCAGTAAAATTAGCAATTGTCCTTTATTCAGAATTGTAGCTCCATTAGCATACTGTGTCAATTCAGTAGATGCAAGGACAGCTGCACAGGCACCCCCCAGACCATTGAAAACAGAGACCATTTGGGGCATCGCAGTCATCTCAATTTTTACGGCGCTGATATAGCCAATTATACCTCCAAGAATCATGGCTCCGAAGATCCAGAGATAATTGTTGGGAGCGTCTGTAATTGGTATAAACAAGGTTGCCAAAATGGCAATCACCATTCCAAAGGTCGCCAGGACATTACCTTTGCGAGCTGTATCTGGTGAGCTCATTTGTTTTAAACCAATAACAAATGAGGTAGCTCCAATAAGATAGACAAGATTAATAGCGGTAATGAGCATTTTATTTTTTCTTTTTGGAGAACATTTTTAACATTCGGTTGGTGACCGCAAAACCACCTACCACGTTGATCATTCCCAGCACCACGCCTAAAGCCCCCAGGCTAAGACTAAAGTAGTCTGTTGGCGCCGCATTCCGAATCAGCAAAATGGCCCCGATGATCACCACGCCACTTATGGCATTTGCTCCAGACATTAGGGGAGTATGTAACACTGACGGAACTTTGGAGATCACTTCAAAACCCAGGATGACCGTAAAGATCAATAGATATAAAAGGATCAGGTTATTTTCCAGAAAGAGAAAGAGTTGTTCTACATTCATTTATTAGATGTTTTTAGTAAGCTAACAGAGTAATGTTTTAGCAATTATCTCATTATTTTGGTCTAGCTCTAATTGACCTTCTTTTACGATCAGCTTTAAATAGTTAGCCACATTATTGCTGTAAAAAAAACTTGCATCTTTGGGCATATCGGCAGCCAGATAGCTATTACCAATGATCTTAACTCCTTTGTAAGATATAGACTTGTTGTCTTCTGTTACTTCACAATTACCCCCGGTTGAAGCGGCCAGATCGATGACCAGAGAACCGTTCTTCATTTTACTTACGGTCTCTTCCGTTAACAGTATAGGGGCTTTTTTACCCATGATCTGTGCAGTGGTTATCACAACATCCGATTTTGAAGCCCGGTGTGCCACCTCTTCTTGTTGTTTCTTTAAAAACTCAGGTGTCTGCTCAACAGCATATCCACCTGCATCTTTCTTATCGATGGCCCCCGGAACTACAACAAATTTTGCACCCAGGCTTTCCACTTCTTCTATGGCTGCTGCACGCACATCAAAAGCCTCTACCATTGCGCCCAATCTTCTGGCCGTGGCAATGGCCTGTAAACCGGCTACGCCAGCACCTAATACCAATACCTTGCAGGGCTTAATACTACCCGCAGCTGTGATCATCATAGGAAAAAACCTGGGAGATTCATTGGCTGCCAATAAAACAGCTTTGTAGCCTGATATAGAGGCCATGGACGATAAAATGTCCATTGTCTGGGCAATGGTGGTCCTTGGAATAAGGTCGAGACTTGCCGCTTTCAAGTTTAGTTTTTTGATTTGTTCAATTAGGGCCTCATTCGTAAAAGGGGAAAACATGGCCACCAGAAGAGCCCCTTTTTTGATGTGTTTCAGATCTTCCTTGGGAATGGGATTAATAGTAACGAGAATATCGGCCTCTTTAAGGATAGCATTCCTTTTTTTGATGCTTGCGTACTTCTCGTATTTTGAATCAGGGTAACTGGCCAGTTCCCCGGCGTCTTTCTCAAGCCAGAAATCGATATTTGCTACTTTAAACTTTTTGAGGGTATTTGGAACTAGGGCAACACGTTTATCGTGTGGTTCTTTAAGAATTCCTATGATCATAAATAGAAAGATAAAATCTAAGACGGTTCAATGTAAGTATAATATTTGAAAAATAATAACTTCGATTAACAATGGGATCTTGAGCTATAATTTTAATTAAGAACTATCTTTACTTTGAACATAAGGGTTCATGGTATTTAGCTTTAAGGACACAAAATATGTTAAAGGAAAAAATAAGAATTGTGATCGTTGGGGCAGGGTTCGGTGGTATTGAACTGGCAAAGGCACTGAGGAAAAGCCCTGTGGACGTATTGTTGATCGACCAGCATAACTATCATAATTTTCAACCACTCATGTACCAGGTTGCTACCGGAGGCCTGGAACCGGGCAGTATTGCTTATCCGGTTCGCAGGATCTTCAGACGCGCCAAAAATGTTTCCTTTCGTATGGCGGAGGTTCAGGAGGTAATTCCGGAACAAAAGAAACTGAAAACAAGTATTGGAGAACTACATTATGACTATCTCGTGATCGCTACAGGAAGTCAGAATAATTATTTCAATTTTGAGTCGGTTAAAGACCAATTACTTACTTTAAAATCCATTCCGGAGGCGCTTAATTTAAGGAGCTTTATATTTCAGAATTTGGAAAAAGCCCTCACAAATTCTGCTGAAGAATCCCTGGAAGAGATCATGAATATTGCCGTGGTTGGTGGCGGGCCTGCGGGGATAGAATTGGCAGGAGCTTTGGCTGAGATGAAGCGTTTTGTACTTCCCAAGGATTTCCCGGAGCTCGATCTCTCTAAAATGAGTATAAACCTGTATGAAGCATCACCTAAATTACTCGGAACAATGTCTGAAGAAGCATCATCCAAATCTCTTGATTATTTAAGGGAATTAGGGATCAATGTATTCCTGAATGCAAGGGTCCATGCCTATGATGGTTCTAACATTACCCTGGAGGATGAGTCCTCATTCAGAACAGATACGGTTATCTGGACGGCAGGGGTAAAAGGGGCTCCTGTAAAAGGCTTGCCACAGGATTCGATCTTTGGGGGAAATAGGATTGAGGTCAATGAATATAACCAAGTGAAAGGGGTAGATCGAATTTTCGCAATTGGCGATGTCGCTGCCCATATAACTAGGGAAGAACCCAAGGGTTTGCCTTTGCTTGCCCCGGTGGCACAGCAGCAGGGGAAGCTATTGGCAAAAAATTTAATTCAATTAATAAGAAAAAAACCCATGAAAGCTTTTGACTACTTAGATAAAGGAGTCATGGCCACCATCGGGCGCAGAAAAGCTGTTGTAGACCTTAAGGTTTGGAAATTTCAGGGAACTTTTGCCTGGCTGGTTTGGATGTTCGTCCACATCATGTCGCTTGTAGGCTTCAGAAATAAGATCGTAGCTTTTTTCGATTGGATGGTGAATTACTTTACCTATGACCGGCCATTAGGGCTAATTATCAGACCTTACAAAAAACGAAATAAATCGCTTGACTAAAAATTGTTTAACTCTGAGGTCCTTTCTTACAATTGAATCAATCCTTTACCCCTATTTTGGATAGAATATCATCCATCAAACACCATTTGGTGATGGAAGATTGTAAAAGGTTTACACCTACAAATGCCGTGAACCACAACCAATTGATATTTACATAGATTGCCAGTAAAAGACTGATCAGAATAAAGGAGCCTGCAACGGCCCGTACAATTCTATTTTTCATGATACTTTATTTAAATTGATCTTTCAATAGGAACCACCACCGCCTTAATAGGGTTATTGGTCTCCAGTTCCCGGTTAAATTCCTTGATAAGGTCAAATAGAACATCAATATTCGCTTCCTCGGTAAATGAGAAAAATAAACTGGATTCTACCCCACTTTTTTCGCTGGGGAACCAGCTTGAGGTCCTCACCATCGATGTGGGGTTTTTATACCCGTCAATATGACCCTCGCTAAAACTTTCTATGTTGGCTTTTTTGAAGAGGCGTAGAATGTCTTTCTCAAAATCCTCTACTACAGTGACGATTAATAGTTTCATTTTATTATTTTTTTAAATTGATGGTCTAATGGGTGTCTTCGTCATTTATCACTTTTACCTCCGGGCTAAGCTCAGGGTAATTTTTGCGCTCTATCATAAAATAAACCAAAGGCACTACCAGTAAGGTTAGTACTGTGGAGACAATGGTCCCACCCATCAAAGAGATGGCCAAACCTTGAAAAATTGGATCAAAAAGGATGACAAACGCTCCTATAACAACGGTTCCTGCTGTCAATAGGATAGGGGTGGTCCTTACAGCTCCGGCCTCAATGACTGCTTGTTTTATGGGTATGCCTTCGGCTAACCGGAGATTGACAAAATCGATCAGCAACACGGAGTTCCGAACCATAATACCTGCCAGGGCTATCATACCGATAAAGGAAGTAGCCGTAAAAAATGCCCCCATGAGCCAATGTCCTAATACAATCCCGACCAGCGAAAGAGGGATGGCAACCATCATGACCACCGGGGCCTTAAAATTCTGGAACCATCCTACGATCAGGATATAAATGATGACTATAACACCCAGGAAAGCGATCCCAAGATCCCGGAAAACCTCTAAGGTAATTTGCCATTCACCATCCCATTTTACAGTATAATCGTCCTCAAAATCGGGTTGTTTGATATAGAGTTCCTCAATATCATAGCCTTCGGGTAAATTCAATTCCTTCAATTTATCGGTCATTCCCAAAATAGCATAGACCGGACTCTCCAATTCTCCGGCCATGTCGGCCATCACATACACTACCCGTTTTTGGTTCTTTCTGTAAATGCTCTTGGCACTTGTGATCTGCTGAATGTCTGCCAGATCTCCAATAGTGATCATATTTCCCTGCTTCGATCTTACTTTCAGTTGGGCAATATCACGAATGGAAGATTTTTCCTTTTCATCCAGCGCCAATAGTAATCCTACCTGGTTCACTGCATCCTCGTCGTATAAATTCGTAACCGCTCGTTCTGAAAGAGCCATATTCATGGTATAGGCAATTTGCTGCGGTGCTACCCCATATAACATGGCCTTTTCTTTGTCGATTATAAATTGATATTCCTGCTGGTCATCCTCCACCATCCAATCTACATCCACTACATCATCTGTGTTTTTAAGGATGCCCTGTACCTGATCTGCAATATCCATTTGTGTATCATAATCTGGTCCGTAGATCTCTCCTACAATAGTGGAAAGTACGGGAGGTCCGGGTGGTACCTCAACCACTTTAATATTGGCATTGTACTTTGCTCCAATACGTTGAATTTCCGGGCGATAACTACTGGCTATACCATGACTTTGAGCACTGCGCTCTCCTTTGTCAATTAAATTTACCTGAATATCGGCCATATTGCTGCCCCCCCGCAAATCGTAATGACGCACTAAACCATTGAAGGTTATGGGTGCCGAGGTACCTACATAGCTTTGGTAGTTAACAACCTCCGGTCTTGTTCGCAGGTATTGGGCGACTTCCTGAGTTACAACGCCGGTTCGTTCTAAGGTAGTACCCTCCGGCATATCAATGACCACCTGAAATTCATTCTTGTTGTCAAAAGGCAGCATCTTTACGGCCACCGATTTTGTAAAAAATAAGGCAACTGAGCCCAGAAGTAACAAAAAGGTTATTCCCAGGAACATCCACCTGTATTTTCTATTCTCTAACAAGGGTCGTTCAAACCTGGCGTACGTTCTGTAGATAAAAGTATCCTCCAGGCTCTTTTCATTTTTTTTCTCTGTTTTCCCGGCTGTTGTACTGGAAGTTCTTTCTTTTTCACGAAGAAAGATATATCCCAGATAGGGTGTGATTGTCAAAGCCACAAATAGCGATAGCAACATGGCTATGGATGCTCCAATAGGCATAGGAGACATATAAGGTCCCATTAAACCGGAGACAAAGGCCATTGGCAATACCGAGGCTATCACGGTAAAGGTGGCCAGAATGGTGGGGTTACCTACTTCGTTGATTGCAAATAAGGCGGCCTGTTTGAATGGCAATTTTTTCATCTTAAAATGCCGGTGCATGTTCTCCGCAATAATAATTGAATCGTCTACCACAATACCCGTAACAAATACCAGGGCGAACAGCGTAATTCTATTCAAGGTATAATCCAGCATATAGTAGCTTAACAAGGTAAGTGCAAAGGTGATGGGAACCGATAGGAACACCACCAAACCACCTCGCCAGCCCATCGCCAGCATCACAACAAAAGTTACGGCAATGATGGCGCCAATTAAATGCATCAGCAATTCGGATACCTTGTGGGAGGCTGTTTCCCCGTAATTCCTGGATACCTCTACATGTACATCATCCGGGATCAAATTCTTTTTGAGATGGTCTACCTTCTCTAAAATGATGTCCGAAATTTTCATGGCATCGGCTCCTTTTCGTTTGGCAACCGAAATCGTGACAGCCGGATATTCAGACCTGTAGGAGTTTGCCATTTTACTTGCCTGTCCAAATCCATGTGATACATAATTTTTGGGTAGCTCCGGGCCATCCTGAATACTCGCTATCTGTTTCAGGTAGACAGGACGATTTTGCTGTACGCCAACTACCAGGTTCTCCACATCAGTAACGGTCTCTAAAAATTTTCCTGTAGTAACGAGAAATTCTGTATCGTTCTTGTCAAAAGTACCACCACTCAATTGCTGGTTGTTGGCCTTTATCATCTCGGCAACAGATAGAAAATCGAGGCCGCTGGCAGCCATTTTATCTTTGTCTAGAACCACGCGTAATTGCCGGTCCCGGCCCCCGATCTTTTGGGTTGCTGAAACATCAGTAATTTTTTCGATCTCGCCGGTGAGTTCCTGGGCGATCTGTTTTAGCCGATAATCATCGTAACTTTCACTCCACAGTGTTAAGCCCAACATGGGCACATCATCTATGGCACGCGTCTTCACAAGTGGAAAGGTTACTCCTTGCGGCATAATATCCATATGCTTGTTGATCTCGTTGTAGAGTTTTACGAACGAACGTTCTATATCCTCACCTACGTAGAATTGCACAATGACCATTCCCTGCTCCTTCATAGAAGTGGAATAAACGTATTCAACCCCCTTGATGTTTGAAATTAATTTTTCCAGAGGTTTGGATACCCTGCTTTCAACTTCGGTTGGACTCGCACCCGGATAGCTCACAAAAATATCGGCCATTGGTACATCTATCTGCGGTTCTTCTTCGCGCGGAATAAGGAACGAGCTATACACTCCAATGACCATGAATACGATCATCAAAAGAACCGTTAGTTTGCTGCCAATGAACATTTTGGCGATCTTTCCTGCTAAACCTTCTTTCATTTTTCTTTGCGTTTTGGGTATTCGAACCTGCTTTTGCTTTTTAACTTAAAGCTGATTATTGAATGGAGATCTTAACTCCATTGTATAATTTTCCTTCGGCTGAAACAATATATTCTTCATCTGAGGAGAGACCAGAAAGAACCTCTACCTTATCTCCAAATGTCCTTCCGAGGCGTAACCATCTCAATAAAGCTGTATTATTCTGACTAACCGTATAAATTCCTGTCAACTGTCCGTTGTGAACCACTGCATCATTTGGAATCATGATCGCTTTAGAGGTTTCTTGTGCCACAGGAAATTGCACCGTAGTATACATTCCGGATAAGATATTGGCATCTGAGGCATCCAGTAGTACTTTTACCAGATACTGGCCACCGGTATTTTTGGCGGAGGTACTTACCTCAGTTATTTTACCGGGAACCATCTTATCCAAAGATTTTAAGTGTACTTCTACCTTAGTATCCTTCTGAATGTCCAGAATTTCTGATTCCGGTACCATTGCCAGGACCTGGTAGGTGCCCGGAGATTCTACTTCTAATAGAGGCATGCCCGGATTTGCCATATCACCGGTGTTTATGAATTTATTGGTAACCACCCCTTTAAAAGGTGCACGTATGTTGGCATAAGATAATTGGGCATTCACTTCGTTTTTCATTTGATTGGCTGCTTCTAAACGGGCCTTGGCCATTTCGAAGTGGGCCGTGACATCATCCAACTCTTTTTGAGAAGCGCTATTCTCTTTAAACAAGGCTGAATAGCGGATATAATCCTTTTGGGCATTGTTGAAAGCGGCTTGCGCCTCTGTGATCCCAGCATTGACCTGGGCCAATTTTGCAGAGACATCGGCATTATTGACACTCATTAATAATTGTCCATTCCGTACTTTGTCTCCCACCTGAACATAGATCTTGTCCACATACCCCATCATTCGGGTACTGATATTAGTACTTTTTGCAGCTTCTACTTTACCGCTGGCAGTTACAAATGGATTACTACTGTCTTCGGATACCGAGCTCACCTTCACACTCACCGTAGCATCATTTGCGGCTACCGTCTTTTTGTCTTCTGTGCCACAGCCAATTGCCAGAAAAC
>JABDQS010000090.1 GCA_013042125.1 Eudoraea sp. | reverse complement strand
AAGCCGATGAAAAGAGAATCTGACCTTATAGATGTATGGTTCGACAGTGGTTCTATGCCGTATGCCCAATGGCATTACCCCTTTGAGAATAAAGATCTTATTGATGAGGGGAAGAATTTTCCGGCCGACTTTATAGCCGAAGGTGTTGATCAGACCAGAGGGTGGTTCTATACACTACATGCCATAGCTACAATGGTTTTTGATTCAGTGGCGTATAAGAACGTGGTATCCAATGGCCTGGTACTGGATAAAGATGGCAAGAAGATGTCTAAGCGACTCAAAAATGCGGCTGATCCCTTTGAGACCATAAAGGAATATGGTCCGGATGCAACTCGCTGGTATTTGATCGCCAATGCAAATCCATGGGACAACCTGAAGTTCGATATAGACGGAATTCTGGAAGTAAAACGAAAGTTCTTTGGAACGCTTTATAATACTTATTCATTTTTTGCACTTTACGCGAATATTGATGAGTTTGAGTATGGTGAAGCTCAAATACCTTTAAAAGAGCGACCGGAAATAGATCAATGGATACTTTCTGAGCTCCATTCACTCATAAAAACAGTAGATGAGGCTTATGCAGACTACGAACCTACCAAGGCTGCAAGGGCTATTTCGGACTATGTTCAGGAAAACCTGAGTAACTGGTACGTGCGTTTATGCCGCAGACGTTTTTGGAAAGGCGACTATCAGCAAGACAAAATATCGGCCTATCAGACCCTGCATACCTGCTTATTAACTGTAGCAAGGTTATCTGCACCCATAGCGCCCTTTTTTATGGAACGCTTGTATGTAGATCTAACCTGTAACACCAAAGTAACCGCCATGGAGAGTGTTCATCTTTCCGATTTCCCAACCTACGATAAGGCAATTGTAAATAAGGAGTTAGAGAGCAAGATGGAAAAGGCCCAGACCATTTCTTCTCTAGTGCTATCCATACGTCAAAAAGAGAAGATAAAAGTTCGTCAGCCTCTTCAAAAAGTTATGATCCCTGTACTGGATGATAAACAGCGCAAGGAGATAGAGGCAGTTGCAGAGTTGATAATGACAGAAGTAAATGTGAAAGAGATAGAACTTCTGGATGATGCCTCAGGTATTCTGGTAAAGAAGATAAAGCCTAATTTTAAGGTTTTAGGACCTCGTTTTGGGAAGGATATGAAAAAGATCGCACAGGCGGTTGGCATTTTTAGACAGGAAGATATCCAAAAAATAGAACGGGAAGGCGAAATATCCCTTGAGATAGAAAATAAAAGTATTATATTACAGTTAGAGGAGGTAGAGATCAGCTCCGAAGACATCGAAGGATGGTTGGTAGCAAGCGCAGGAGGCCTTACAGTGGCACTAGACGTTACTATTAACGAAGATCTAAAACAAGAAGGCATTGCCAGAGAATTGGTCAATCGCATTCAGAATCTGCGAAAGGAATCTGGTTTTGAAGTGACCGATAAAATTGATATTAAGGTACTGAAAGACGGTTTTGTAGAGAAAGCGATCGAAAGTAACATACAATATATTAAAACGGAAACCCTTACCGCAGACCTTGCTCTTGAAGAGCAGCTGGAAATGGGCACTGAAATCGTTTTCGATGAAGTAAATACAAAATTGTTGATCCAAAAACATTAGACATTATGGGACAAGATTTAAAAGTTAGATACTCAGATAAAGAATTAGATGAATTCCGCGTTCTGATCGAGGAAAAAATAGAAAGGGCCAAAGGTCATCTGGAATTACTAAGAAGTTCATATATGAATGATGGGAACAACGGAACAGATGACACTTCACCTACCTTTAAGGCATTTGAAGAAGGGTCTGAAACCATGAGCAGGGAAGCGAATACACAGCTGGCCATACGGCAGGAAAAATTTATCAGGGACTTAAAGAACGCGTTGTTGCGCATTGAGAATAAGACCTATGGGATCTGCAGGGTTACCGGCAAATTGATCAACAAAGATCGTTTAAAGCTAGTTCCGCATGCAACGCTGAGTATTGAGGCAAAGAACATGCAATAATAAGGAACAACGCCCTGAAAAGGGTTGTTCACACAATCATAACGTGAAGTATTTTGCATATTTTCTTTTTGTCATTCTAGCCATAAATCTGGGGTATGGGCAAAAAACTGTTAAAAAGGTATTCCTAAATCCTCATGTTACATCTATACAGATAGACACCAATCATTTTTTCGAAGTACAGGTAGAAACCTCCCGGGAAAAAACGATGGTCCTCGAGGCGTCTATTGAGGGAGAATATCAAAAGGACCTTGCATTGGAGGTATCAGAAAATGGTAATACCCTCCATGTTGCAGGCGAGTTTCAACCTTATTTTAATGACCCCAATGACAAGCTCAGTGCTCATAAAGTAGTCTCAATTTCGCTCCATATCAGGATCCCTGAAAATAAGGAAGTATATCTTTACGGTAGCAGTTCTAATGTGATGGTGGAAGGTAATTATAAGGATCTGAAAGTGGTTTTGAACGATGGCCAATGTACAATCAAAGAAGTTGGCCAAAAAGTTAGTGCTACTACCCGGAGTGGTCCTATATCCTTAATAATTGCCAGCGGCACAATAAAGGCCATGTCTAAGTACGGCAGCATTGCTAAGGAGTATATTCCCAAAGGGAATGAACAATTCAACCTCTCATCAACCACAGGAAATATTACAATAACACAAGCCAGGTAATTTTAAACATCCAAGGATAAGGCAGGTTTTTATTAGAATGTCGAATAATACCTATTTTTGCCCAGCACATAAACACTTATGAATTTAAAGAAATCTATTGCCCTAATATTTATCATTTTATTGATAGATCAGATCAGCAAGGTTTATATTAAAACCCATTTCATACTGGGTGAGTCGGTTGATGTTTTTAATTGGTTCAAGATCTTATTTATTGAGAATGAAGGAGCTGCATGGGGTACAAAACTAAGTGATATATTACCTGTATCGGATAGTGCAGGGAAGTTGGTGCTTACCATATTCCGTCTTTTCGCGATAGCAGGTATTGGGTACTGGTTATTAGACAGCATTCGAAAAGAAGCTTCCAACACACTGGTCATAGCAGTATCCCTAATTTTTGCGGGTGCTATAGGCAACATAGTTGACTCACTTTTCTACGGAATTCTTTTTGATGACAGTTATAATAGCGTAGCTACCCTTTTCTCAGATGATCCGTATGGAGGCCTGTTTTATGGAAAGGTAGTAGATATGCTCTATTTTCCTTTGATAGATGCTACCTGGCCAGAGTGGGTACCTTTTGTTGGAGGAAATTCTTTCCGCTTTTTTGAACCAGTTTTTAATATAGCAGATACGGCCATTAGTACTGGGGTAGGGATCCTAATTGTCTTTAACAAAAAGGCCTTTGCCAAGAAGAACGAGGAAGTTGTTGAGACAGATCAGAATGTATAAGTGGTAGCTGGAGACACACAGTGGTCCAGGGGAATATCCTGAGGCCCTACATCTGCAATATTCTCTTCAGGGCCAAACATGCTCAATCCTATTTTTACGGCATTTGGTTTGCATTGGCTTAGAAAAAGATCATAATACCCCTTTCCATAACCAACCCTGTGCCCTTTAAGATCAAAAGTTAAGAGTGGGACAAAGATCACATCAAGTTTTGCGGGCATAACTTCTATCCCGTCAACAGGTTCCGGAATATCCCACGAATTGGGTTTCAGAAGTGTATTGTCTGTTAAAAGAAAATGTTGCAGGGTATTCTCTTTTGCCATTCTAGGAACTACGATCTCTTTGTCTTTCCCCTGCAGAAGGGTAATAATTAGACTGGTATTCAGTTCTTTTTTTGAGGTGCTATGGAGAAATATATGGTAATAGGTATAATCCCAAATGGGAAGTGCTAACAAGTTGTTGGCAATTGTGATACTGGCATTATAAACATCTTCTTCAGATGCTGTATTTCTTAAATCCAGGTATTTTGTTCGGAGTTCTTTTTTAAGCATACGGCCGAACCGTCCTTAAGGGTGGGTAAGAAAAATGAGATTCACTCTTTGGTGAAAACGGCAAAATATATCTTGAAGAAGAGCATTAAAATAAGATACATTCCCAGGGTGATCAAATAGTTATCCATAAACTCCTTTTTTAATAGCGCTAAAAATAAACAAAAAATTTACATACGATCTATAAAAGGCACATTTTTTCCGACGAACTACACATTTTTAGAAAAAATTTAACAAAACAATAAAATATCGGTTACCATGTCTTAATGCTATTTCATTTAAAATGTTGAAAATTAGGCAGTTGTATACAAATAAATAATATGGTTTCTTACAATGTTGTAAAATGATGATGTTCTTCCTGTTTAGTTATTGGGGATATCAGCACCAAATTTATTATTTGATGTGCAGGTCTTAAATGATTTTGCTAAATTATCTTTGTAATACACAGGCTCCAATTTTTCCCAATGTCGGATGTATCAGTTGAACTTCAATTAAACACCCTGCCCCAATCTCCGGGGGTGTACCAATTCTATGACAAAGAGGCTAAAATACTGTACGTAGGGAAGGCAAAAAATCTAAAAAAAAGAGTCACTTCTTATTTTACCAAAACTCATGAAAATGGGAAGACACGGGTCATGGTAAAAAAGATCCATACCATAAAACACATCGTAGTACCTACTGAATCTGATGCTTTGTTGTTAGAGAATAATCTCATTAAAAAATACCGGCCTCGTTATAATGTCTTGCTGAAGGATGATAAATCGTATCCATGGATCTGTATAAAAAATGAGCGTTTTCCCAGGATCTTCCCCACCCGAAAACTGATAAAGGATGGTTCTGAGTACTATGGGCCTTATACCAGTATGAAAACGGTAAGGACGCTTTTAGATCTGATAAAAAGCGTGTATCCTTTGCGTACCTGTAATTATGATCTTTCTGAAGAAAAGATCGCCGCCGGAAAGTACAAAGTTTGTTTGGAATACCATTTGGGAAATTGCAAAGGCCCCTGCGAAGGGCTACAGACGGAAAAGGAGTATCATCAACAGATAGATGACATCCGTGAGATCATCAAAGGCAATTTTAGAACCTCACTTCAATATTTTAAAAAGGAGATGAAGTCGCTGGCAGCAGACATGGAATTTGAAGCCGCAGAGCTTATCAAGAATAAAATTGAGGTGTTAGAGAACTATCAGGTAAAATCTACTATCGTAAATCCCAAGATCAATAATGTGGATGTGTTTAGCATCATTTCAGATGATGCCTATGCCTATATCAACTTCCTGCAACTCTCTCATGGTTCAATTATACGTTCTCATACCATGGAGATCAAAAAGAAACTGGAAGAAGCTGATAAGGATCTCTTACAACTTGCGATCATTGAGATAAGACAGCGATTTCATTCACAATCCAGGGAATTGTACCTGCCTTTCCAGGTAGCATTACCTGAGGATCTTAAACTCACTGTTCCTAAATTAGGAGACAAAAAAAGGATCCTTGATCTATCTGAACGCAATGCTAAATTTTACAGGCAAGAACGCTTTAAGCAAACCAGGATCACAGATCCGGACCGTCATGTGAACAGGATCATGGCACAGATGAAAAAGGACCTGCGACTTTCAGAAGAGCCTAGACATATAGAGTGTTTCGATAATTCTAATATTCAGGGAACCAATCCGGTGGCGGCCTGTGTCGTTTTCAGGGATGGAAAGCCCGTAAAGAAGGAGTACAGACATTTTAATATTAAATCGGTTGAAGGCCCGGACGATTTTGCTTCGATGGAAGAGGTAGTTTTCCGTCGTTATAAAAGACTGCAGGAAGAGAAAGCATCTTTACCGCAGCTTATTGTGATAGACGGCGGGAAAGGGCAGTTGTCATCTGCTCTGAAAAGCCTGGAAGCCCTTAACTTACGCGGAAAGATCGCTATCATTGGGATCGCTAAAAGATTGGAAGAGATCTATTTCCCGGATGATCCTATACCCCTTTATCTGGATAAAAAATCTGAATCCTTAAAGATCATTCAGCAATTGCGCAATGAGGCCCATAGGTTTGGGATAACCTTTCACCGAAATAAGCGCAGTAAGAATGCCTTCGATTCGGTCCTGGAAGGGATAGATGGTATAGGTGACAAAACAGCGGAGCAGGTCCTTAAGAAATTTAAATCAGTAAAAAGGATCAAAGAAGCTTCTCTGGAAGATCTGAGTGAAGTAGTAGGCTGGTCCAAAGCAAAGAAAATATATGAAAACTTTCATTAATCTTCTATCTTCACTGCATGGGTAGGTGTTTTCTTTTTCTAACCGTTCTTGCGATCTGCTTTCAGTCATTCGGTCAAACTGAAGCTGAACAGGATCCGCCAAAAGTAGGACTGGTCTTAAGTGGTGGAGGTGCCAAAGGATTGGCTCATATTGGTGCTTTAAAGGTCATAGAGGAGGCAGGGGTTACCATAGATTATATAGGAGGGACCAGTATGGGAGCCATTGTTGGGGCTCTTTATGCCTCCGGGTATTCTGCAGATCAACTCGACTCAATTTTCAGGAATACCAACTTAAATGATCTTATTCAGGACAACCTTCCGCGAAATGCCAAGACATTCTATGAAAAGGAAGATACAGAACGGTACGCCCTAACCTTACCCTTCAATAATTTTAAATTGACGTTCCCACAAGGCCTTTCAAGTGGGCAGAATATTTATAATGCCCTGGTGCAATTACTTTTCAATGTAAAGGACGTGCGTGATTTTAATGAGCTCCCTATTCCTTTTTTCTGTATTGCCACCAATGTGGAGACAGGGAAAGAAGTGATGTTAAACAAAGGCTATCTCCCGGAGGCCATCCTTGCAAGCGGCACCTTTCCTTCCCTATTTCAGCCTTCGGAAGTAAATGGTGAAGTATTAATAGACGGGGGAGTTCTGAACAATTATCCCGTGGAAGAACTACGTGACATGGGAGCCGATATCATCATTGGAGTAGATGTACAACATGGGCTGAGAGACAGGTCTTCTTTAATGTCTGCGACGGAGATCTTATTGCAGATCAATAATTTCAGGACCATAAAGGATATGCAGCGAAAGTCAGCGCTAACCGATATTTATATTAAACCGGACATGGATAATTTTTCGGTGATCGATTTTGCTCTTAAGAATTCAATTATTGATACGGGAGAGGCTGCGGCGCGGGAACACGTAGAGGCATTAAAATCTCTCTCCTCCCAGCAAATGAAGCCGTTCATTAAAAAACCAAATATTGTTCAGGAAGATTCACTTATTGTAAACAGACTCATTCTCAATGGGAGTGATAATTTTTCCAGGGGATATATAAAGGGAAAACTGCGTATTAACCTTAATGAGAAGATGAGTTTTACCAAATTGCAACAGGGGATCAATAACTTGGTGGCCACGGGGAATTTTAATACTATTCGCTATGAATTAACCAATAACGGCCTGGGTCAGGATTTGACAATGGATCTTGCTGAGAATATGGA
>JABDQS010000086.1 GCA_013042125.1 Eudoraea sp. | reverse complement strand
AGATAATAGAGATACTGCTTCTTTACGGCCGGGAGGAGAGGGAATTTGAGGACCTGGTGCTGAAAGAGAATGAATCTGGTGACCTCGTCTATGAACCGGAGCGAAAAGAATCCAGGGTTTATAGTAAGATATATCTTGACCTTCAGGAAGATGAGATCGAGATGTCACATGATCATTTCAGAAAGATCTATTACAGCCTGATGGAATCTCTCAATGAAAAAGAGGATTTTAGCATTGCTTCTTTTTTAAATGAATTAGATCAGGAATTAGTAAATAATATTTCCTCAATATTAATGGAAGAGGAAAAATACCGACTTCATAATTGGGAAAGAAAGGACATATATCCAAAGGCAAAAAAACAACAAGTTTCACAAGAAGTAACGGAAACAATATTAGCTCTTCGCTGCCATCTCATTAATAAAAGAATTAATGAACTTCAGAAGGAAACCAAGGATATTATGGAAGACAATAGGGAAACACTCGAAGAAGTAATTAATTACCAAAAATTAAAAGTGCTATTGAGCGATAAGTTAAGCAGGGTATTATCCTGACGGAATTGTTTAGGGCTCAAAAAAAAACCCCTGAATATTCAGAGGATTTTGCAAGTTTGGTTATTGAGCTTAATAGAGTTCCAGCGCCTTTGCCTGTTGCAATAGGTCTACCAGGTTATCTACATTTAGTTTTTTCATTAATCGGGACTTGTAGGTGCTAACTGTCTTTTCATTCAAATTAAGTCCCTCAGCAACGTCTTTGTTGCGTTTACCGCTTGCTAGTAATTTAAGTACTTCTACTTCTCTGGTTGAAAGTTTTCTGAAAAATCTTCGTTGTTTTTGGGTTCCTTCGTCGAACGCAAGACGTTGCGCCAATTCGTTTGTAATAAACATCTTTCCCTGCCCTACTTTTTTGACCGCACTTATGATGTAGTCTAGTTCAGAGGTTTTTGAGAGGTAGCCAAAGGCACCAGCTCTAATGGTACTTAAGGCATAGACGTCCTCAGACTGTCCGCTATAGATAAGCACCTTCACATCGGGAAATTCTTTTTTTAACTTTCTCAATGTAGCTATTCCATTGATCTCAGGGATATCCATTTCCAGAATGACTACATCCGGAATAGATTTCTCCAAAAAATTGAAAAGTTCTGTAGTTGTAGATACATCTCCTAAAACGTCAAAATCTGGGATCGTGTTTAATACTTCTTTAATTCCCAGGCGGACAATGGGATGGTTGTCAGCAATTAAAATTTTAATCATTGGGTGGGTTTTCTAGATATTATGCTGTGATTTCATACATAACACTAGCATGCAATGTAAGGTTTTAATATCTAATTTCTATGGCAAAACTGTACTTTTTTTATGGTTTTACTACAATTTGCACCCACTAATTCGATTTAAATACCTGATTATTAGGTGATCGGTTATTTTAGTGTCTCAGGAATCTTACAAATAGGTATAGGAATCATCTTATGCTTATTAGCGGAATTATATTTCTTGTAGATCTGGAAAACTTCCTCTTCCCTGTTTTCGAAGTCATGTATATGTTTTCCTTCAGCTTCCATTTGCATGGCCCATTCCAATTCCGGGTAAGAAGCACCGATCTGGTCTTCATCAGTTCTGTCATCACCCCACAGGCCATCAGTAGGAGGAGCCATTAAGATATCCTTGTGGACACCTAAGAAAGAGCCTAATTCATATACTTCTGTCTTAAGCAGGTCCGCAATTGGACTTAGATCTACACCCCCATCCCCATATTTCGTGTAAAATCCTATGCCGAAATCTTCCACTTTGTTACCGGTACCGGCTACGAGATAGCGCAAAAGAGCTGCAAAGTAGTAAAGTGTGGTCATGCGCAATCTGGCTCGTGTATTGGCAAGGGACATATTTCTTTCTTCTTCATTGTCTACCGCCGGAAGCGTTGCAACCAGATTGTCAAAAACAGGAGTTAGATCTACCGGTTGTCTGCTTACATTGGGATAGTTTTTTTGCAACCAACTAATATGTTGATCTGCACGTGTTACCTGATTAGTACCCTGATGTATGGGCATTTCTACGCATAATAAGTTCAAACCGGTACGTGCACATAGCGTAGAAGTTACCGCAGAATCTATACCGCCGGAGACCCCAATAACAAACCCATTCATCTTTGCATTCGTAGCATAGTCTTTCAACCATTCAACAATATAATCTACTACTTTATCTGTTTGCATGTTCCACTTTATTTAAATTGAAATACTGTAACTTTGACCCCGTAAAAATAACCTCTGTAAACGTAATATTAAAACAGTTAAAGGAGAACTTTCCATGTACAGAACAACAATATGGGTATTTTGTGTGCTTTGTCTGATGGGCGCGTGTAAAAAAGAGAAAGAAGTGCCCACAGCTATTGCCAATCAGGTAGTGGAATTAGAGGTACTTCGTTTTGATAAAGAATTTGCTGATACCAATCCGGAGAACCTATCGGTTATAAAGGAAAGGTATCCGTACTTTTTTCCGCCGCAATATTCAGATAGTACGTGGATCGCTAAAATTCAGGACACTCTGCAGATAGAAATAAGACAAGCTGTAGACAGTGCTTTTGCTGATTTAAATGATGAACAGAAAGAGATAACATTGTTGTTTAAACATATAGCCTATTATTTCCCTGCTTATACAATTCCAACTATTGTAACTCTTACAACAGATGTGGATTATGAAAACAGGATCATCTTAACAGATACCCTTCTTCTTATTGGACTAGATAATTACCTGGGTAAGGACCATCGATTTTACGGGGGAATAGACCGCTATATTTCTAAAGGTTTAGACAAACAATACCTGGAGAGTGATATAGTAAGTGCATTTTCAAAAAAGGTTATCTCCTATCCGAGGGATCGCTCCTTTTTAGCACAGATGATCTATTATGGGAAGGAACTTTACTTAAAGGATCTGTTGTTGACCTGGCAAACTGATGCCCAGAAAATTGGATATGACGAAGAAGAATTCAGTTGGGCACTAGCGAACGAAGAGCAAATATGGCGCTATTTTATTGAACGTGAACTTTTATACAGTACCGATTTGAAGTTAGGACCGCGTTTTTTAGATCCTGCTCCATTTTCCAAATTCAGATTAGAATTGGATAATGAATCACCGGGAAGATTAGGGAGATATATGGGCTGGCAGATCGTAAGGGCCTTTATGGATAAAACTGATATTCCGGCGCAGGAATTATGGAATTTACCGGCCGAGACCATTTTTAAAGAAGCAAATTACAAACCTAAGAAGTAAGCCTATGGCCCAGCAAGAAACCTCAGAAATAACCTTAAGGATCGCCCTGGATGACAACAGGATCCCGGAGAAATTAACCTGGTCCGCTCAGGATGGTGGTATCGTAGAGGAAGAGGCCAAGGCTATGCTATTGTCTGTTTGGGACAGCAAGAACAAGGAATCACTAAAGATAGACCTATGGACCAAGGATATGCCCGTAGATGAGATGAAGATCTTTTTTCATCAAACACTTGTGGCCTTATCTGATACTTTTATGAAGGCTACTCAAGATGAAAAAATGACGGCAACCATGAAGGACTTTTGTGAGTATTTTGCAGAAAAGCTGGAGCTAAAATCATAGTATCCCGTATTTTCCACGAATTCTTGCAAGCGGTATATCCAAACTGAATTCTATAAAAAATTCTCAAGGTGTCTAAAGACTCAATAAAAAAGTTGGTTTTTGTTTACAATGCAAATAGCGGAATTAAAAATGGTCTGCTAGACGTTGCACATAAAATAATAAAACCCAGCACCTATGAATGTCGTCTCTGTGAATTAACATTCGGAACATTCAGAGAAAAATCGCTCTGGAAGAAATTTCGCCAGGATCATGAGATCGAAATGGAGTTTTTACACAAAGATGAGTTTCTTAAGACCTATGCTTCCAAATTTATGCCTGCATATACCTTTCCGATAATCCTGGAAGTATCGGCACACGAAATAGATATATTTATGGGAACTGCTGATCTTAATACTTTGACCAAAACACCGGAACTTATCGATGCCATCCAAAAAAGGCTGGCCAGCTTCAACTCTTAAAATCTTGTTGGTTGAGTACAGGACCAATTATCTGTTTTGTTCCTGATGGTACGCTTTATTGATACCATCTATATATTCCAATATTTCCTCCCTTCCCAGAGCATGTGTTGAAGAAGTGATAAAATGGGGGGGAGCTTCTTCCCAAACGTCCTCGGTCATTGCAGTGAGATATGCCGCTGCTTCTCTCTGAATGGCATTGGGTTTCAGTTTATCTGCCTTTGTAAAAATAATGGAAAAAGGGATCGACTTTTCTCCGAGCCATTGCATGAATTTAAGATCGATGGGTTGTGGTTCGTGGCGTATATCTACCAGGACAAAGGCGCTTAGCAGTTGTTTTCGTTCAAGAAAATAATCGGTAATGTATTTTTGGAAGGTTTTTTTGTCCTTTTTTGAAACACGTGCATATCCATATCCCGGAAGGTCTACCAGGAACCAATTGTTATTGATCTTAAAATGATTGATAAGCTGAGTTTTACCTGGTCTCCCCGAAGTTTTTGCAAGTGATTTCCGTTCAGTCAACATGTTGATCAAGGAAGATTTTCCTACGTTAGACCTGCCGATAAAAGCGTATTCAGGAATAGGTTCTGAGGGGCATTGAGCAACATTGGTATTGCTAACTACAAAGTCGGCCGACTTTATTTTCATGACTTACGGGCATTAGAAATTTCGTGTTGCCAACCATTTTTCCAACACCTCATTGAATTCATTAGGGTGTTCCATCATGGGAGCATGTCCGCATTCTTTGATCCAGAACAGATCCGAATCTGGTAGGAGCTCATGAAATTCCTTGGCCACATTAGGTGGGGTTACAGAATCGTTTTCACCCCAGATAATGCAGGTAGGAGTTAGCATATGAGGTAGGTCCTTAGACATATTATGACGGATGGCACTTTTTGCGATCGCCAGGGTTTTAACAAGTTTCATGCGGTCATTGACCGTTGCAAATACTTCATCTACGATCTCCTTGGTAGCGACAGCAGGATCATAAAATACATCCTGAGCCTTCTTTTTAATGAATTCATAGTCACCGCGTTTCGGGTAACCGTCTCCCATAGCACTTTCATAAAGACCCGAACTGCCAGTAATAACAAGGGCTTTAACCATATTAGGATAGAGTTTTGTATGCAAAAGGCCAATATGACCACCAAGAGAATTTCCTAAAAGGATGACATCCTTAAGACCTTTGTATTCAATAAAACGCTCCAGGAATTTGGCAAAATTCTTGACATTCGTCTTAAGCATTGGCATATCGTAAATAGGCAGTTCCGGGACTAACACTTTGTACCCTAGCTGAGGAAAATGGCTGGTTACCCCTTCAAAATTACTTAAACCACCCATAAGGCCGTGAAGTATGATCATTGGGATCCCTTCACCCACCTCTATATATCTGTAAATACCGTCGGTCCTTATGTTTTTCTCCATACAGGACAGCTTCTGTTGTCAGTTGGCAAATATAGGCATTATCCTCATATGCCGTCATTTAATTGAGTTATGGACGGACTATTTTATAATCCCGTAGGGATTATGCTGTCCGCCCCAATGAGATATGGAGTATTTCCAAAAAGTTGCCGTTTCAGGAATTATCAGGGTAAAAGATGCAATTTTTATGAACAAAGTGGTAATTTGTGGTAAATAGTGGTAATAATTTCTATATATTTGAGTTTATATACAAAAGACCTACCAAATTTAAATGATCAGTTTCATAGGAACATATGATTGTAAAGCCGATGTAAAGGGCAGGGTGATGATCCCTGTAACCCTTAAGAATCAGATGGCTCCCGTGATCAACAAGGGTTTTGTAATCAAGCGTTCTGTGTTTCAACCTTGCCTGGAATTGTATCCCATGGAAGAGTGGAATCTATTAATGCAGAAGATGAACCGAAAGAACCGCTTCAAGAAAAAGAACAATGATTTTATAAGAAGATTCTCAGCAGGAGTAAAACCTGTTGAGATTGATGCTACCGGACGACTCCTGATACCAAAGAATCTGATCGCTATTGCGGGAATATCCAAGGAAGTGGTATTGAGTTCTGCAATTAACATCATTGAGATCTGGGATAAAGATAGTTATGAAAAAGTGCTGGAGGATACGGCTGAGAATTTTGCAGAATTGGCTGAAGAGGTAATGGGTGAAGATGGTGATGAAGTATCATAATCCGGTATTACTGAAAGAGTCTGTTGAAGGACTCGGTATAAAAGATAATGGAGTTTATGTGGATATCACCTTTGGAGGTGGAGGACATTCCAGAGAGATCCTGAAAAACCTGGGGGATGCAGGCAGATTGATAGCCTTTGACCAGGATGAGGAGGCAATAGCGAATGAAATACAGGATGACCGGTTCACCTTGATCAATGAGAATTTCAGGTATCTGGGTCAGTTTTTAAAGTTCTATGGCATAAAGAAAGTGGATGGGATCCTGGCAGATTTTGGGGTTTCCTCACACCAGTTCGATAGCGCAGAACGCGGTTTCTCTACACGTTTTGAAGCAGAACTGGATATGAGGATGACAAAACGGAATGAGATTTCGGCTTATGAGGTGATCAATCAATATAAACATAAGCAACTGCGAAAGGTGCTTTTTGAATATGGCGAGTTGAGAAATGCGGGAGCTATGGCAGGTGAAATAATTTCGGCTCGTGAAAATGAACCTATTAAGACATCAACAGATCTTAAAGTGGTTTTGAAAAGGTTTTTACCGGCTCATAAGGAACATAAAATATTGGCTCAGATATATCAGGCCATAAGAATAGAAGTGAACCAGGAGTTAGAGGCAATTAAGGAGTTTTTAGTACAAACGCCTGTACTGCTGGATAAAGGAGGAAGGCTGAGTATTATAAGTTACCATTCACTGGAGGACCGATTGGTTAAACGATTTATTCAAATTGGGAAATTCGAAGGAGAGGTAGAAAAGGATTTTTATGGAAAACCACTTGCTCCCTTCAAAAAAATTGGAAAGCTGATCGTTCCAACCAAAGATGAGATAAAAGAAAATAACAGAGCACGTAGTGCAAAACTTAGAATCGCTGAACGCATTTAAATAGTAGGTAGAGATATGAAAAACGGATTTGTTGCCATCTTAAAAGGAAAGTTTCTTGTAAGTGGCGATGCCCCAAAAAATTGGCTCTTTTTGATCTTCGCTTCCTTTTTGGCCACCGTAATGATCGCCAGTTCTCATAGCGCTGATAGAAAAGTGCACCGCCTGGCAGCTCTGAATGAGGAGGTAAAGGAATTGCGAAGTGAATTTGTTGACATGCGATCTGATGTACAAAGATTAAAACTAGAGTCTACAATTCGTCTCACCGTTGCAGAAGAAGGTTTAATCCCTTCTGAAACACCTCCAAAAAAAATCCAAGTAAAATCTGAGAATCCATAAATGGCCTTTTCAAGTAAACATATATTAACCAGGTTGTATCTCGTTTCGGGGGGTTTGTTCCTCTTTGCAGGACTCGTTTTATTTAAGCTGGTTTCTATACAGATGGTACAGGGAGATAAATACAAGGCCCTGGCCATGAAACGCACGGAGAAGATGTTTACCATACCACCTAACAGGGGTAATCTGTATTCTGATGATGGTAGTTTACTGGCCACCTCGGTCTCAAAATACACAATACGTTTTGATGCAGTAACTGTAAAAGATGAAGATTTTAAAAAGTTTGTAAATCCGCTTGCGGTGAAACTTGGAGGACTACTGAACAGGCCTTCTTCTCATTTTGAGCAACTTTTTCGAAAGGCAAAAACTAATAAGAACAGGTATGCCCTGATCGCCAGAAATCTCGACTATTCCCAATATATGAGCGTTAAGGAATTTCCACTTTTTAATATGGGACCTTATCGCGGAGGACTTATAGTAGATCAGAAAACGGTTCGCGAACATCCCCTGGGTAAGATCGCAGAACGCAGCGTAGGTTATGAGCGTTTTGATGAGAACGGATATGCTACCCGCGTGGGATTAGAAGGCGCTTTTGGTCAGTATTTGAGAGGTAAGGAAGGGAAGCGCTTAAAACAAAAAATTGCCAAGGGACAATGGAAACCTATTGGTTTAGACAATATTATAGAGCCTAAGGATGGTTATGATGTCATTTCCACTATTGACATTAATATTCAGGACATTGCCCATCATGCGCTGCTGGGGCAATTGGAAAAATATAAGGCAGATCACGGTTGTGTGATCGTTATGGAGACCAGGACGGGTGAGATTAAGGCCATTTCAAATTTAGGCAGGACCGAAGACAACAAGTATTACGAACGGTTGAATTATGCCATTGGGGAATCTCATGAGCCCGGATCTACTTTTAAATTAATGTCCCTTGTGGCCGCCCTGGAAGACAAGGTAGTTGATACCAGTAGTGTGATCGATACCGAAAAAGGTAAATGGCGACTGTACGACCGTACTGTGCGCGATTCAAAGCATGGGGGTTATGGTAAGATCTCGGTAGGGACATCTTTTGAAGTATCCTCCAATACCGCCTTTGCAAAAATGATCCACAATAGCTACAAAGACAAACCACAGGCTTTTGTGAACAGATTGATGAGGATGGAGCTTCAGAAAGAATTAGGGTTGCCTATTAAAGGAGAGGGAAAGCCTGTGATCCGGAATCCGGGAGACAAAGGATGGTCCGGTATTTCCTTAGCATGGATGTCTCATGGATACGAAGTATCATTAACACCATTACAGACCCTGGCCTTTTATAATGCGATCGCCAATGATGGTGAACTACTCAAACCCCGCTTGATCAAAGAGGTAAAAGAATGGAACACTTCTATAAGGAAGTTTGAAAAGGATGTTATAAATCCGGCGATTTGTTCTAAAGAAACAGCAAAAAAAGTACAGCAGTTACTAAAGAATGTAGTTGAGAAAGAACATGGAACCGGACATCGGCTTTATGCGTCTAACTTTTCCATGGCCGGTAAAACTGGTACCGCTCAAAAGAACTACGTGGGTAAAGATCCTGATAAACTGCGATACATCTCAACTTTTGCAGGGTATTTCCCGGCAGACGACCCAAAGTACTCTTGTATTGTAGTGATTCATGAACCAGACAAGAGTGTAGGTTATTATGGAGCAGATGTTTCAGGTCCGGTTTTCAAATCTATAGCCCAAAAGATATATGCAAACAATCCTTTGATAGACGAAGTGGCTTCTTTGGAACCCTTCAATCAGGAATTAGATGATGCCTATGAGGACTACTTTAAAGAAGCAAGTAAAGGGTTGACTACCATGCCCAACCTAAAAGGCATGAGTGGTATGGACGCTATTTCGATCCTGGAAAATCTTGGCTTGGAAGTGGAAATAAAAGGAAATGGCAAAGTAAAAAGTCAATCGATCACCCAGGGTACTTCATTAAGTAAGGTATCTAAAATTGTATTAGACCTATCATGACA
>JABDQS010000074.1 GCA_013042125.1 Eudoraea sp. | reverse complement strand
TATAAAGAACGTACAGGATTATAAAGATGATAAAAATCAGTATATAAGCGATTATTCAAGCCAAACAAATTCGACAATGAAATGAAGGTATAAAGTAAAAAGCCACAACAAAAAATTGTCATGGCTTAAAAGTTCGTCAAGGATTCGGCATAGACCAATATCCTATAGCTCTGAATTATTTAGATCGTGCTTCCCCGATTGTTGCTGCATCTTGATTGTAGTCATTGACCATACTTAAGAATGCAGCCTCGTATTCCTTATTTACGTATTTGCCCATTTTCTGAGCTTCCGTGAACTGATTCCGGAACCCATAATGATTATTGGAATAATTGTCTTTTACCCTTTCATTGTCACCTATATAATTCAATAGGTTGATATGCATGATATTTGTTGGGTTTTTCTTATCCTTGAGCAGTAAGATCTGAAAATTATCCTGAATATAGTTAATCAGATTGGCCCTGTCCTCAAAGATCATATCTGCCAATTCATGATTGATCTTCCCGGTGGTTCTGCTGTATAACTTATATACCTTAATGGCCCCACTAGCTGTCTCCTCCAGACACATCTTCTTTGGGATCATTTTGATCGCCTTGCCTGTAAGATCGGCATATCTGACAGTTCTGAAGACCCTGCCATCTTCGAGCGTAAAGCCTTTGATATCCCCCGGATTTAGTTTTTCCTTCATACTCCCCTTCAGCTTGCCGGTCTTTTGATACTTTGCCCAGTCTTTTGGGGTCACATAGGTTATGTTCTGTTGAAATCGCTGAGGAAACTCAAAATCTATTTGAATATAAGCATCTTCGGTCTTGCCCTTTTTTAATTCGATCTGACCTTTTTGATATAAGCCTTGTGCGCTTAGGCCTATAGCCATTAAAACAGTTAGGAAAATACTTAATATTACTTTGGATATTTGCATTGGTTTATTTTTTGGATTTGAGATGTCTGCAATAAAAACGAAGATGCTTGTATATTATTGTTGTTCAAATACTTAGTACAATCCTCTTAAGCAAGATCTGCTACCCTATTCTTTTAAAAAAACCATACAATGTTGCCAGGGTAAATTGTCAATATTCCTCTCCAAGGTAAGTCCGGCTGCTTTCATTTCTTTAACTGCCTGTTTTTCGGTCATTTTATGGAGTTCTTTAATGGGAACACTGCGATCTTCTCCCCGATATTCTATTAAATACAGCTTTCCGCCCGACTTCATTGCCCTCTTTATTGAAGAAATCATTTCGGCAGGATAGCTTAATTCATGGTAGACGTCTACCATTAGCACCTTATTTACTGAATTTTCAGGCAGATTCACACTTTTTTCACTTCCTTTTACAAGGCTGATGTTGTTGATCTGCTCCCTTTCTTTCCTTTTATTGATGGCTGCCAGCATTTCCTCCTGAATATCTACCGCATAAATTTGCCCCCCATGTAACAACGGAGATATTTTAAAAACATGGTACCCGGAGCCGGCTCCAATATCAGCAATAACATCGTCTGTTCTGATATCCATGTTAAGTAAAAGTTTGGAAGTGTTTTCTTCGGCTTCGCGCTCGGGTCTGTTAAGCCAGTACATCCCCTGATAACCCATAACGTGAGCTATTTCTCGGCCCATATACCACTTTCCTATACCATTGGGATCCCCGGTCCTAAACGCGTAAGACCCTGTTGAAGATGTTCTACTATCTTGGCACTGCGCCAGAGGCATCACGATACAGATAGCCAGTAAACTCATCCATTTATTGATATATTTAGTACTGTTTAGGCTTTGTTTATAATAGTGAACTTTTGATCTGAGTATATAGAACATAGCTTTCAATTTTTCCAAAGTTCTTATTTTTCAAGGAACTGAACTGTTGTAGAATTCTTAAAAACGGGAGATGCCTCTATGCTGGCAAGAAAATTATAGTAAATGAAAACTATAGAGAGGCTTAGTTTGCAGGGATCATGATAGGTTTCACCCCTAATGTCTTCAGCATTTTTACATGATCTGCAATGGCATGCCGCATGCTTTTCTTAACATGATAGGGAATGCCGTATTCTTTGGCGGTTTCAGAGACAATGTCGGCCATTTCCATATAATGAATATGACAAACATCTGGCAGTACATGGTGTTCCACCTGAAAATTCAGACCGCCAATCAGCCAAAAAAGCACTTTGTTCTTTGGAGCAAAATTCGTTGTAGTCGCCAATTGATGGGCATACCAACCATCTTTCATGGTTCCTTCTTCATTGGGAAGTGGAAAATCTGTGGCCGGCATAATATGAGCAATCTGAAACACAGTACTTACTAATAAGCCGGTTACAAAATGCATACTTAAAAAAGCCAGAAAGACTACCCACCAGGCCTGTGGCACCATGATCATAGGGAGTACCAATGCGTAGGTATAATACAATACCTTCCAGGCGGTCATACTGATTAGAGTTTTGACATATTCGTTCTTTTTAGAGAAAAATCCCATCTCCTTATATCTTTTCAATCGAACGTAATCCTTGGTTGTGATCCAGGAAAGAGTAGAGATCATATAGAAAAACCAAATATATATGTGCTGAAATTGATGCGCCCAATAGTGTTTGGCATGGGGGGAAAATCGCAGGAAAAAAGGTGCATTAAGGTCATCGTCAGCTTCATCTATATTCGTATATGTATGATGTAGAACATTGTGCTGAATCTTCCAAACCCTGGCATTGGCACCGATCATGTTAAAGGTGTAACCCAGAAAACGGTTAATGGTCTTGTTCTTGGAATATGAACCATGTATGGCATCGTGCATCACTCCCATCCCTATACCAGACATACCAAAGCCGCAAATAATGTATAATGCAAATAACAACCAAACACTATGAACTAGTCCACTACCGAGTAATATAAGCGGCACAAAGAATAAGGAAAGCATAATGACGGTCTTGGTAACCATCTTTTTATTTGCATTCCTGCTTATTTTATTTGATTTAAAATAGCTATTTACTCTGTTGCGTAAGGCTTTTGCAAAATCGTTATCTCGTGTTCTTGAAAAAGTGGGATTGTCATTAACATTTGCCATTCAATACGGGTTTATAAGCTCCTATTTAATAATTCCCCCTCTCCGGTGCTAAAGATCAGGTTTGACTTTGGGTAACAAGTTAACTTACACTCTATTAAGAATTAACGTAAGATAGAAGGATATGTTTTATCCGGGGACCCCTACTCCAACTACAACAGTGTGCAATAGAACACTATTTTTAAAGTATTGAAGAGAGCTAATTGGAATGATAAATAAGCAATGAATAAAGCTTTCTAAAGCACTTATGCTCTAAAGGTACGGTTTTAAAGAACTTGATGAAAGTATTTGATGATCCTAAATATCATTCCACCACTACAGCACTGTCATACCATACTCTGTAAATGGCATCGCCATAATCATCAGAGATAAACATAGAACCATCGTTTAGAAACATGATATCCACGGGCCTGCCAAATACTTCCTGAGTGGCCTCATTGAGCCAACCATCAATAAAAGTTTCATACCCAATGGCAGTATTTCCGTCTAGTTTTACCAGGCTAATTTTATAGCCAACTTTTGAAGATCTATTCCAGGAACCGTGCTCTGCAATAAAAGCGTACTGTTTGTAAACTTCCGGAAAATTGTTGCCTCTATAAAATTTTACTGCTAAAGGAGCCACATGTGCACCCAGGGCCTGTACCGGGGATACAAAGTCTGAACATGGCCTTTGATCGCCAAATTCCGGATCGGCAATGGTACCTCCATGACAGAAGGGATATCCAAAATGCTGACCTGCCTCCTCTACTCTATTCAATTCACAAGGAGGAACGTCATCGCCCATCATATCCCTGCCGTTATCGGTGAACCAAAGTTCGCCGGTTTCAGGATGCCAGCTAAAGCCTACGGTATTTCTTACTCCCCTCGCATAGATCTCTCTATTAGAGCCATCGGGATCCATTCTGGTAATGGTTGTAAAACGCTCGTCTACCCCTGTGCTGTCACAAATATTACAAGGTGCTCCTACAGGGACATATAATTTACCATCTGGTCCGAAAGCAATATACTTCCATCCGTGATGGAACTCAGTTGGGTAGTCATCATACACTACTTCAGGTTCTTGCAGCTTATCAAGATTTTCTTCAATATCCGGATAGCGCAATAAACGACCAACTTCGGCTACATAAAGTGCACCATCCTTAAATGCGATTCCATTAGGAACTTCCAGCGTTGAGTCCAGTATCTTTACCATATCGGCCCTATAATCACCATCTGTATCTTGCAGCGCATACACCGTTTTCTCGTTCCGGGTACCCACAAACAGAGTACCATCATCTCCCATGGCCATGGATCTCGCTCCATCGATCCCTTCAGCGTACACATCGATCTTAAACCCATCCGGGAGCTTTAGATTTTGAATAGGCAATGACCCATTATAAGGTATTAAGACCGCTTTTTCTTTTGGCTCCGATTTCTCTTTACATGAAAAAGTAATAGCAGCTAAAATAATTAGTACAGTAATTTTTACTGGAGTATAATATCTTTTCATTTGGTCTTTTTTTCTTTGTCCGGAATAAAAGCTACTACGCCGTTATAGCCAATTGAGGTACGGTGTGTACTATTTACTTTTATATCGGATTTGAGGTTTGTAAATAGCAGTATGTTGAATTGCAAAGTTTCTGTCCTTTGTTTTACCTGAAACTTGATCTGATAACGTTGCTTCCTTTCATCCCATTGAGTCTCATAACTATCGGGGATCCCATCAAAGGACAAACCACTACCAGTATTATTATAGCCTCCCCCCATTTGTCGCTCCCCAAAATAGGGCAGCGAAACAGAGACACTATCCCCTATGACTCTGAGGTAATTCGGATTTCCTATAAGATCTATACTGCTTGCATTGCTTCCAGGCATCAATAATCCGGCATTGGCTATGCTTGTAAGGCCCTGCGTCATTAAAGGAAAGGCCCAGTTGGAAGTGATCTCATAGTTCGCTTTGGTCACCATTCTTCGCAAATCAGCTATCTTAGAGCTATCATTGTTCACAGAGGATGAACTGCCACAACTAAAAATGAAAAGTACAAAACAACAATAGGTCATCCATGACCCCATTTTCTTCCACATTAAAGTATTCATGGCTCCCCGTTTTTATATTGTTTTTTAATTTTGTGATTTAGGTAGTTTTAAAGATACCAGGATTCCGACTAATACCCCAATAGCAAAGCTCCCCAGGATCACCAGTACCCGGGACATGGAAAGTTCCCAAAATAGAAATACTACCTGAGTGATCTCTGAATTTTGTAACGAAAATATGACCACAATGATAGCAAATACGATGGCCATAATAGTTTTAAACTTCATTTTGCTTGAGGCATTTAATTAACGCTTAATTATTTTAGACCTGTCCGTAAATCCTTTGATCTCTAATTTTGGATTTCCATACACATAGACATTGCTGCTGCCCTGTGCATACACTTCCAGATTCTTTGTTGCATTCACATACACGTCTGCGCTGTTTGAAGTGTAAAGATCTGCAGAACGCACCTTCATATTGCGGGCATTTAGTCTTGATGATTTCTTTAGGTTGAAAGCGGCATATTCTGCATCCCCATCGAGGTCGAGATCTGCAGAATTATTAACCGTTACCCTAATATTATCGCACACTGAATAGGCCTTGAGATCAGTTCTGTCATTCATTACTATGGTTGTGTTCTCTGAGGTGATCCTGAGTTTACCTCCGGCATTCCTATGTAAGGCAACAGTAACATCCTCCGCACGGATATCCAGATCCATTCTACTGGAATTGTATCCACTTATATAAAACCGGGACGAGTTAAAAGGTCCTTCGCCTGTAATATCAGCGTCGTTCTTCAAAATAAGATGTTCCAACCCTTTAACACTCATAGTGATCTCCAATTTCTTGCTGCTCACGATCTTATTGGTTGTATAAACCTTTAAAATACTATCCACCACAAAAAACTGAAGCACATCCACCAGATTACTATCTGTATTTAGAACATAGCTATTCTCCACACCTTGAGAAATATTAATTTTGAGGCCATCATCTATTTCCAGGGCGTTAAAATCCTCTAGAATTTGGCGACTGACCTGTGTCACCTCCTTATTGCCTTTTATCTTTGGTTTATTCTGGGCATACGAAATTGAACATAGCCCTATGGCAAATAAAAAAATCAGTGTTTTTTTCATAATTACCTTTTTAGACAGGTGTTAAAAAGATACAAAATATAAATTAGTTCCATTGGCGCATACCTATATAAGATGGCCTTGATATATATGTCCTTCCCTACTCTAGTTGCCCATCTGCAAAGGCGCTGGATTCCCATTCAGAGATGCCTTTCAGATCTTCAACCCAATTCCAAGAGGTATAGATCGTAATTGTATTCTCTTTTGGATCTTCTCCGGTTCCCAATGTTTCAAATTGCCAAATTATATGTTCTGATTCCGGAAAGGAGTTGGTAGCCATTGATTCGTCAAAAAGCCTGTTGATGATGTTATGAACATCCATTCCATCATTTAACACCCGTGTTAAAAATGATGCGTCAGGATTTACAACATTCTGAGCAGCCTCATTGGTAAGTGCAGAAATAGTGACCTTTAATTTTGCAATATCCGGCTGCCTGAAATTCTTTGGAAACGCCCAGTATAGCATACAGGACACATGGAAAAGTTCATCGTGCAAACTAAGATCTGCGTATTCTTCCCATATTCTATCTTCCTGTAGTTCTATCGCCAGGTTTTGCCGCTGTCCTTTATTAAGACGGTCGCCAAGTCTGTATTCCAATAC
>JABDQS010000079.1 GCA_013042125.1 Eudoraea sp. | reverse complement strand
GGATACAGATGTGGTGCAAGTAGATGTACCGGTCATCAATATGACACAGAGCCAGGAAAGCTTTACGATCAGTTTTGAGGAGAATAATGGACTATTCCTCACATTTACCTGGGATACAACCAAGGTTCAGGTACCTATTACACAATAAACTTGGGGATAAAAAAGAACATAGGCGATAAGAGTGCCTCTTTTGTAAAGAAACGACGGACGCAAATGCCCACTGTTCCTGATCTCATAACAGGGATCTTAAAAGGAGATCAAGCGCTCCTTGCCAGGGCCATTACCCTTGTAGAAAGCAAGCAAGCCGCACATCAGGAAAAGGCCTATGAGATCATTGAAAAATGTCTTGCAAATACCCATGACACCCTTCGTATAGGCATCACCGGAGTACCTGGGGTAGGGAAAAGCACCTTTATTGAAAGCTTTGGAATCATGCTTACTGCGATGGGTAAAAAAGTAGCTGTTTTGGCAGTAGATCCGAGTAGTACCCTTAGTAAAGGAAGTATTTTAGGAGATAAAACCAGAATGCCACAACTTGTTAAAGACCCCAACGCTTTTATTAGACCTTCTCCCTCTGGCGATTCCCTCGGGGGAGTGGCGAGAAAAACCAGGGAAAGCATTATTTTATGCGAAGCAGCCGGTTACAACGTGATCCTGGTGGAAACCGTTGGTGTAGGTCAGAGTGAAACGGCAGTACATAGTATGGTCGACTTTTTCTTGTTGTTAAAACTCACCGGAGCCGGTGACGAACTTCAGGGCATTAAAAGAGGCATCATGGAAATGGCAGACGCCATTGTTATAAATAAAGCAGAAGGAGACAATATTAAACGGGCGAACAGGGCCAGATCTGAGTTCGAAAGGGCACTCCACCTCTATCCTCCTAAAGAGAACGATTGGGCCCCGAAAGTGCTTACCTGTTCATCTATTACAGGGGCAGGTATTCCGGAGATCTGGGAAATGATCAGAGAATATCAAATAAAAAACAAAGCAGCTGGCTATTTTTCCCGTAAAAGGAAATCTCAAAATACCTATTGGTTCCATCAAACGGTCGAAAGGCTTCTGAAATATCAATTCTACAAGC
Organism: Eudoraea sp.; assembly: GCA_013042125.1. Classification (GTDB taxonomy): domain Bacteria; phylum Bacteroidota; class Bacteroidia; order Flavobacteriales; family Flavobacteriaceae; genus Muriicola. Next base: position 2,120 of record JABDQS010000079.1, on the reverse strand, counting down.
AGAATGCGGTAGTAAAGGAAATGATCCCTCTTCAAAAAGAGGTAGAAAATAATACCATTTCTCCCTTCAGGGCTGCAGAAAAGCTCCTGGAGCTGTATACAAAAGGTATTAAATAAAAAACCTAAATTTGCCAGCAAACAACCCGCTTTCATGAACCCTACTACCCAGGCACTCCTATCTATCGTGGTCCCTCTCTATAATGAAGAGGAAAACGTTGCTCTGCTCACCCGGAAGATCCATGAAAGCCTTGAAGGATACATCTATCAGATCATTTATGTGGACGACTTTTCCACAGACAAGACGCGTACAGTGATCAAGGAATTGAATGATCCAAAAGTACATCTGCTGGCCCTTAAGAAGAATTACGGGCAAAGCCTTGCTTTAGCAGCCGGGCTGGATTATGCCCAGGGTGAATACATTATCACTATGGACGGCGATCTGCAAAACGACCCCAGCGATATCCCACAGATGCTGAGCTATGCCCTGGATGGAGAATTTGATGTGGTGACCGGAATACGTCAAAAACGAAAAGATTCACTGGTTAAGAAGATACCTTCCAAGATCGCGAATTTCCTGGTAAGACGGGTGACCAAATTAGATATCAAGGATAATGGATGCGCCTTAAAGGTCTTCACCAGGGACATTGCAAAAGATCTTAATCTATATGGTGAAATGCATCGTTTTATTACGTTGCTTGCCTTTCTTGAAGGGGCCCAGATAAAACAAGTACCTGTAAAACATCATGCCCGGCATGCGGGAGTATCCAAATACGGTCTGGAAAGAGTTTTTAAGGTAGTAGCCGATATGATGCTCCTCTTGTTTATTCGAAAATACTTTCAACGTCCCATACACTTGTTCGGGATCCTGGGGGTACTTCTTATTCTCTTGGGCATTCTGATCAATTGTTATCTGCTGATCCTGAAATTTGGCATTGGAGAAGATATTGGAAATAGACCGCTGCTAATTTTTGGAGTGATGTTAATTCTTGGTGGAATTCAACTCTTTACTATAGGGATCGTTATGGAACTCCTGATTCGCACCTATTACGAATCCCAAAGTAAACGCCCTTATCGGATCAAAAATATTAGCATAGGTGGAAAACCTTCGTAAAAAAGGGATCACCCTGCTGAAAGTAGCCATCAGTGCGGCCCTACTCTATTTTATTTTTACAAAGATTCCCTTTTCCGAGGTGCTTACAATCGTTAGGGGGTCAAAGCCCTTGTACGTTGCAGGGGCCCTGCTATTATTTATCCTTTCTAAGATCATTGCCGCGTATCGCCTCAACCTTTACTTTCACGAAATAGGTGTTTTGCTGACTCAAAAAAGTAACCTCAAATTATATCTGCTGGGGATGTTCTATAACCTCTTCCTACCGGGCGGTATTGGCGGGGATGCCTATAAGGGCTATTATGTAAAACAACATTTTGAGGTGCCTACCAAAAAAGTAGTTTCGGTACTCCTGCTGGATCGACTTAGCGGACTATTGCTTCTCTTTGTTTTTGCATGCATTTTAGGTCTAACGCTAGAAGTCCCCGGGTTGCGTCCTTTTAATTGGCTGATAGCTCTTTGTATACCCCTGAGTATTCTTATTTTCTGGGGATTACAGAAGCGATTTTTCACCTATGTTTTAGCTGTTTTTTGGCGCTCTAATGCCTTGTCGTCCCTAGTTCAACTGGCTCAATTGGGTTGTGTTCTGATGATCTTGCAAGCGCTGAACATTCAGGTATCCACCATAGAATATCTTTTTATCTTCCTTATCTCCTCAATAGTATCAGTGCTCCCTTTAACCATTGGAGGCATCGGCAGCCGGGAACTGGTATTCCTTTATGGTGCACTTTGGCTCGGTCTGGAAGAGGACCGGTCTGTAGGAATTAGTATGCTCTTTTTCCTGATCACGGCCATTGTTTCCCTACTGGGAATCTGGTATCACTTTAAGAAACCTGAGTTGAATACTAAGAAATAGACATTGGTCTTTATTGGATGTGCAGTAGATACATCGAGTTTAATACTGAAGGACGTGTTGTGGGATTTAAGAATTTCCCCTGAAGTCTGGTGATCCTGAACTGATCTACTTCAATTTCCCTGTCCCAGACAATTCCAGACTTAGTTAAAGAGGGAAG
>JABDQS010000064.1 GCA_013042125.1 Eudoraea sp. | reverse complement strand
GTGCCACACCGTTCCCAGATATTACCGATTGTCCTATCTGTAATCCATTCTGGGCAATGATGTAACTCTTTTCCCCGTCTTTATAAATTATAAGCGCTATAAAAGCGGTTCTGTTAGGATCGTACTGAATAGACTTAACTTCGGCCTCCACATTGTGCTTCATCCTTTTAAAGTCGACCAGACGATACCTCCTTTTGTGACCTCCACCTCTATGGCGTATGGTCATCTTTCCATGACTGTTTCTACCTCCCGACTTTTTTAACGGAGCAAGCAAGCTTTTCTCCGGCTTATCAGCAGTAAGCGCGTCAAATCCGTTTACTACTTTAAATCGCTGTCCGGGAGTGATCGGTTTTAATTTTCTAACTGACATTTTGTGTCTTTATAGATTACTGTAAAAATCAATGACATCGCCTTCCGCAATATCAACAATTGCCTTTTTATAGGCATTTGTTTTTCCCTGTTGCACACCAGTTTTGGTGTATTTGGTCTTGCGGTTTGGACCATAATTCATGGTACGAACCTTTTTAACGGAAACTCCATATGTATCCTCAACCGCATCTTTTATCTGCAACTTATTTGCCTTTGGATTCACGATAAAACCATAGCGGTTATGTAACTCGCTATCTGCTGTCATCTTTTCCGTTATGATCGGCTTTATTAACACACTCATGATTTTCCTATTTATTTAAGTTGGATTCAATGCCCTCTAAAGACCCTTCCAAAAGCACAATATTATTCGCATTTAATATTTTGTAAGTACTTAATTCTGAGTTAGTTCTCTGAACCTCCTAAATTGCGCGACGACAAATATACGTTATTATTTGAATCGCCCAACACAAACAGGGACTTTTTATTTTCCAGACCCAGCCCCTTGAGAACCTGGATAAACTCCTTGGTCTTTGGGGTCTCAAAATTGAAGTCTTCAACTACCATGATAGCTTTTTCCTGACTCTTAATACTCAAGGCCGATTTACGGGCCAAACGCTTCAGGTTTTTGTTCAATTTTAAGCTGTAATCCTTAGGTCTTGGTCCAAAGATTCTACCACCACCGCGAAAAATAGGCGACTTTATACTACCTGCCCTTGCGGTTCCGGTTCCTTTTTGCTTTTTGATCTTACGGGTACTCCCTACTATCTCAGCTCTTTCTTTGGTTTTGTGCGTACCCTGCCTCTGATGTGTCCTGTACTGTTTAACATCCAGATATATGGCATGGTTATTCGGCTCTATCTTATACACAGCGTCAGAAAGGTCTGCCTTTCTGCCTGTGTCTTTTCCTTTGATATCTAAAACTGCTACCTTCATTATTTCTCGATGGTTACGTACCCATTTTTGTGCCCGGGAACTGCACCTTTCAAAACGATCAGGTTTTTTTCCGGTACTATTTTCAATACTCTCAGGTTTTGAACAGTTACTCGTTCACCACCCATTCTGCCTGCCATCTTCATTCCTTTGAAGACCCTTGCAGGGTATGAGGCCGCACCGATAGATCCCGGTGCTCTTAAACGGTTGTGCTGTCCGTGAGTAGCTTGTCCAACACCGGCAAAGCCGTGTCTTTTTACCACCCCTTGGAAACCTTTTCCTTTGGAAGTTGCGGAAACATCCACAAACTCGCCTTCAATAAACAGATCTACGCCAAGCGTATCACCTAATTTATGTTCTCCTTCAAAATCACGGAATTCAACGACTTTTTTCTTGGGAGAAGCACCTGCTTTTTTGAAATGGCCCGTTTCGGACTTATTCGCACGTTTTTCTGCCTTGTCATCGAAACCGAGTTGAAGGGCACTATACCCGTCTACCTCTTCGGTTCTGACTTGGGTAACGATACATGGTCCTGCTTCAATGACGGTACATGGAATATTCTTTCCATTCTCATCAAAGATGCTGGTCATGCCCACTTTTTTTCCTATTAACCCAGACATACTATAATTATTAATTGTTTACTATTCTTATTTTTCTCACAAAAAAACAGGGCCAAAAATAATCCGACCCCGAATGTATTTTTGTTACCGTTTTTCCTTTGCAAACTGCGCCGGACATGTCGTGGAAAGGACTTACCCTCCCCTATGCTTCTATCACACCTTGATCTCTACCTCCACACCACTTGGCAGCTCTAATTTCATCAGCGCGTCTATGGTCTTGGATGAGGAACTGTAAATATCCAGCAACCTCTTGTATGAGCTCAATTGAAACTGTTCTCTAGATTTCTTGTTCACGTGAGGTGAACGCAATACAGTAAAGATCTTTTTGTGAGTAGGTAAAGGAATAGGTCCCGTAACCACTGCACCGGTTGACTTAACAGTTTTCACGATCTTCTCTGCAGATTTATCTACCAGATTGTAATCGTATGATTTTAATTTTATTCTGATTTTCTGACTCATCTTCTACAAATTAAGCGGTTACCCCTTTAGTTGCTTTAATAACCTCTTCTGCTATACTTGAAGGGGTTTCTGCATAATGTGAAAATTCCATTGTGCTCGTCGCTCTTCCTGAAGAAAGAGTTCTTAAGGACGTTACGTATCCGAACATTTCAGAAAGTGGAACTTCGGCTTTGATCACCTTTGCACCAGCTCTGTCATCCATATTAGTTACATGGCCTCTTCTTCTGTTAAGATCCCCTACGATATCTCCCATATTTTCCTCAGGAGTAATGGCTTCCATCTTCATTATTGGCTCCATAAGTACTGGCTTCGCCGTTTTCGCCGCTTCTTTGTAACCGATCTTAGCAGCCAATTCAAAAGATAGCGCATCCGAATCTACGGGGTGGAATGATCCATCCTTCAGGGTAATCTTCATACTATCCATCTCAAAACCGGCCAAAGGTCCATTCTTCATAGCCTCTCTAAATCCTTTTTCTACCGATGGAATATATTCCTTGGGAATGTTCCCTCCCTTGATCACGTTTACGAACTCAAGTCCTGGTGTTTCAAGTGTAGAGGGTTCCATAGTAAATACGATGTCTGCAAATTTACCACGACCTCCCGTTTGTTTCTTATATGTCTCACGATGGTCCGTAGCCTGTGTAATAGCTTCTTTGTACTCTACCTGAGGCTGACCCTGGTTTACATCTACTTTAAATTCTCGTCTTAAACGATCTGTAATAATATCTAAGTGAAGCTCGCCCATCCCTGAAATGATAGTTTGTCCGGAGGCTTCATCTGTTTTTACCTGAAATGTAGGATCTTCCTCAGCCAACTTGGCAAGTGCCATTCCCAGTTTATCTACATCTGCCTTGGTTTTAGGCTCAACTGCGATCCCGATCACAGGATCAGGGAAGTCCATACTTTCAAGAACGATAGGATGTTTTTCATCAGAGAGGGTATCTCCCGTCTTAATATCCTTAAAACCAACCGCTGCTCCAATATCACCTGCTGCAATTGAATCTACCGCGTTCTGCTTATTGGAATGCATTTGATAAATCCTTGAGATACGTTCTTTGTTTCCGGATCTGTTATTCAATACATATGAACCGGCATCTAGTTTTCCGGAATAAGCTCTAAAGAATGCTAAACGACCCACAAATGGATCTGTAGCGATCTTAAACGCAAGTGCAGAAAATGGTTCTTTTATATCTGGTCTTCTTTTTTCTTCTTTCCCTGTATCAGGATTCACCCCTACTATACCTTCTTTATCTACAGGAGAAGGAAGGTAACGGCATACAGCATCTAAAAGGAACTGCACTCCTTTATTCTTAAAGGAAGAACCGCAGATCATTGGAATGATGCTCATATCCATAACCGCCGCCCTTAAAGCCGCGTGTACTTCGTCTTCGGTTATAGAATCCTCATCCTCAAAGAATTTTTCCATTAAGGTTTCATCATACTCGGCAACAGCTTCTATTAGCATAGCTCTGTATTCTTTGACCTCCTCTTTCATTTCCTCAGGAATATCAATAACATCAAAGGTAGATCCTAAGTTTTCCTCATGCCATACAATGGCGCGATTCTTAACCAGATCCACAATACCTCTAAAATCAGCTTCATCTCCTATAGGCAATACAATAGGTACCGCATTAGACTTCAACATATCCTTCACCTGCTTACACACATTCAGGAAGTTGGATCCTTGTCTGTCCATCTTATTCACAAAGCCCATTCTTGGAACTTTGTAATTGTCAGCTAATCGCCAGTTGGTCTCAGATTGGGGTTCAACACCGTCTACGGCACTAAAAAGGAATACCAAACCATCCAGCACACGTAAAGATCTGTTTACCTCAACGGTAAAATCTACGTGTCCGGGAGTATCTATTATATTAAAATGGTAAGGTTTAGATTCTGGAATGATCTCACCATTTTTCATTGGGAAGTTCCATGTACAGGTCGTAGCAGCAGAAGTAATTGTGATACCTCTTTCCTGTTCCTGCTCCATCCAGTCCATAGTGGCCGCACCATCATGAACTTCACCTATCTTATGACTAACCCCAGTGTAGAATAAAATTCGTTCTGTAGTTGTGGTCTTACCAGCATCAATATGTGCTGCAATCCCTATGTTTCTTGTATATTTTAAATCTCTTGCCATGGTAGGTACTAAAATCTGAAGTGAGAAAATGCTTTATTGGCTTCTGCCATCTTGTGAGTATCAACACGTTTCTTTACGGCAGCACCTTCTTCCTTGGAAGCTGCAAGGACCTCCGCAGCCAATCTCTGGGCCATGGACTTCTCATTGCGCTTTCTGGAATAGCTGATCAACCATTTCATGGCCGTAGAGATCTTGCGATCTGGCCTGATTTGCATTGGGATCTGGAATGTTGCTCCCCCTACCCTTCGGCTGCGCACCTCTACGTGAGGCATTACATTTGAAAGTGCATCTTTCCACAATTCCAATCCTGTTTTCTCTTCGTCTGTTTTCTTATCTTCTACAATATCGATCGCATCGTAGAATACTTTAAAGGCAACCGACTTTTTCCCATCCCACATCATCATATTGACGAAACGGGTCACCAGCTGATCATTAAATCTTGGATCTGGTAAAAGTGGTCTTTTCTTTGCCTGTCTTTTTCTCATTACTTCTTCTTAAAAGTGTTGCTTACTTTTTGGGTCGTTTTGCTCCGTACTTAGATCGTCTTTGAGTCCTGCCGGCAACGCCCGCGGTATCCAAAGCACCTCTCACGATGTGATATCTAACTCCTGGCAAATCCTTCACCCTTCCGCCTCTAACCAATACTATCGAGTGCTCTTGCAAATTGTGTCCTTCTCCGGGGATGTATGCGTTTACTTCTTTTCCATTGGTTAACCTTACCCTTGCCACTTTTCTCATGGCAGAGTTTGGTTTCTTTGGAGTAGTTGTGTAAACACGCGTACAAACCCCCCTTCGCTGGGGACACGAATCCAAAGCAGCCGATTTACTCTTCTTGGTAATTGTGGCCCTTCCTTTTCGTACTAATTGTGAAATTGTTGGCATATATTTTACTAAATAATAATGGTACCCTCTTTTAAGGGTCGGCAAATGTAGTAATTATAAAACATATTTCAAATGGTTGCCGGCGAAATTTATAAGATTTTTAAAAACCCCGCCAACCGCCCTAAGTAAGTACTTTATGGTTGTAATATATTATACCTTATTATATAGCCTTATTTTTTATTCTGAACATCATAAAAATCAATCTGGGAAACTATTGGATATATCTCCTTAAAAATGAAGTATGGTCTTGAACCATTTATAATTTCAAAAAATGATACAGACTTTAACACCTGTATTTCAAGGCATTCTGATTGGGAATTAATACTAATGGAATACAAGGTGTCAACACAAATCATCCTCACTTGTAATTTTCAGGAAATAGAATAGTCCTCAAAACCCACTAAACGGCGTTTCAGAAAGTTCTTGATTCCTTTAAATATCTTAAAATTTTATTAAAATAAGTTTGGATTATTAACATAGAATTATGATTTTCGCACTTAGCTAATTCAAATAATTTTAAAATGAGAACAAATTTAAATGGAATCTTGACGCTATTATTGGCGTTTGTTGTGCATTTGACTTTTGCGCAGGAGAAGACGGTCTCAGGTACCGTGACGGACCAGGACGGGCTTCCGCTTCCAGGTGTAAACATCGTCGTTGAAGGGACTACAACCGGAACCCAAACTGATTTCGACGGTAATTACGCCATTCGAGGCAGCGCTGGGCAAACACTTCTTTTCAGCTACATTGGTCAAAGAGATGTACGAGTAACGATTGGTGCAAGTAACACTCTTAATGTGCAGATGCAGGATGATGCTCAGGCACTTGAAGAGGTAGTGGTTACAGCCCAGGGGATCAAGAAGGAGAAGCAGGCCCTGGGGTATGCGGTTTCCGAGGTTAGTGATGAATTGCTGGAACAACGCGCCGAAGGTGATGTTGGTCGTATCCTAACGGGTAAGGCTTCCGGTGTAAACATCCAGGCTCAAAGTGGTCTATCC
>JABDQS010000059.1 GCA_013042125.1 Eudoraea sp. | reverse complement strand
CTGCAAACACAGCTCCATGGTATCTCTGGTCATGATCTCCTTCCTGTCCGGACCTGCATCTACATGGCAGTGCTCACAAACCTGATTACACATGTACCCAACATTGATCTGAAGAACCTCCAGTTTTCTGGGTCTGAGCGGGAATTCGCCAATTTCTGCAATTTTATCTTTAAAATATGGGAGTTCTCCCTCCTTGAAAATCCCATTACTCAAAATTTCCAATTGTTTATGATTCTCCGCCAGTTCTACATGTCTGGCATGAAGCGATTTTGTAGCCATTCCTTTTCCTTCAATTTTATAGTAGGTCGCATTATAAGCAGCCTTCCTTACATACTCAGCTTATTGTATTTGTTCATCATTTGGACGCCATGAACCAGGGTAGCACCACTTTCAATGGCTGCACCGGCATGAACAGCCTCCATCATTTCTTCTTTGGTAATTCCTCTTTGAAGTCCATCTTTGGTATAAGCGTCAATGCAATACGGACATTTCACAACATGTGCCACAGCCAGGGCGATCAACGATTTTTCTCTGGCAGATAAAGAACCTTCCTCAAATACTGAATTGTAATAATCAAAGAACTTGGCACCCAATTCCTCACTCCATTCGGTAATATTCCCAAATTTTCTCAAATCGGCCGGATCGTAATAATTATTTGCCATAATATGTCTTTTAAAAAGCAGTTATAAAATTCTCTTGGTTATTGGATCTCAAACGTGTTTTAACTCTTGTATGTATTGAAGCGCTATACAGAACAACAAAGATAAAGTGGTAAACTAATCATTTTCATAGGATGATCTGATAAAATTACGACGAAATCTAGTTTTAGGTTTGGTCGAATCTATATTTTTTTCATTACAATATTGCTCATTTTATTAATATAGGCGGATATTTTCAAAACCAACCAGAGAGTTTGTTTGGTCATGCATTAATAGAGAGTAGATCTTAGTGAATAAGGATTAACAAACACAATAAACAGATCATCTCCTTTATTAGATCTTTTTTTATTGTAACCTTCACAACGTAACAAACTGCCCGGTTTGTAAAATAGATATCAATTTTGGTCTTCCAAAGGTCAGATTGATTAGTTTTGATCAGAAAATCACCATGAAAATAGAAGAGTTAACATCCAAATCCATTGGATTAGTACTTTCCGGTGGAGGTGTCCGTGGAATTGGTCATATTGGGATGCTTAAAGCGTTGAAGGAATATGGTATTGAAGCTTCTGTGATCTCAGGAAGTAGTGCCGGGGCTTTGGTAGGAGCTTTGTATGCCGGAAATAGTAGTTTTGAGGAGATGCTCGCTTTTTTTAAGGAAACACCCTTGTTCAAATACAATTTTTTTACAATAAATAAACCCGGACTTGTAAATACGGACCGATATTTCGATATTTTCAATCAATACATACCCTTTCACACCTTCGAATCCTTACATAAGCAATTATTTGTGACGGCAACTAATCTTCAGAAGGGTGTTGCAGAGGTATTTTACAAAGGGGATCTGATCATACCTCTTTTAGCTTCAGCGGCCCTACCCCCTGTATTTAGTCCGGTTGAGATCAACAATGATCTGTATGCAGATGGTGGTATTATGAATAATTTCCCTTCAGAACCATTACAGGGTAAAGCAGATTTTGTCATTGGCAGCAATGTTTCTGTTCTCAAGACAGTATCAAAAAAGGAAATACAATCATCCTTTCAACTGGCATCGCGCCCCACTAGTTTAATGGTATATGCTATTAACAGGCAAAAGATCAAGAGTTGTGATATCATTTTTGAGCCCATGGAGATCAAAGATATAGGGGTCTTTGAGAAAAGTGGCATAGATAAGGCTTTCAATATTGGGTATGATAATGCCTGTAGGGTATTGGAAGCACTATTAATTCAGCAATAAGTACCTGATCAGCAATAATTTAAACGTCGTCGTAGTCTATTTTAAGGACAGGTGTTAAGGGGTGCGATTGACAGGTAAGTATAAAACCTTCTTCAATTTCACTATCTGTAAGGATCTGATTTTTTTCCATTTCAGCCTTTCCTTCGGTAACCCGGGCAATACATGTACTGCAAACACCACCCTGGCACGAATAAGGGGCGTCAATATCTTCCTTGAGAACGGCATCGAGTACCAGTTTCTTCCTATCCATAACAAAAGTAAAGACCTCATCATCCAGGGTAACCTCTATCTCAGTTTGCCCTTCCGAAACCGTAGTTTCCTTTTTACTTGTGGTTGTAAAGAGCTCACTATGAACTCTTTTCTTGTCAATTTTATTATTACTCAAGGTCTCTTTCACGGTATTGATCATACCTTCCGGTCCGCAGAGATAAAAATGATCAAAGGACCGATCTTTAAATTTATTTTTGAGAATAAGATTTACAGTGGACCCATCAATGCGTCCGAAAAGGGCATCTTCTTCACGGGACCGGCTATAGAGAAATTGGACATAAAACCGATCAGTATATTTATTGTTTAGGTCCAGTATTTCCTGATGATACATGGTTTCTTCAGGTGATTGGTTCCCATAGACCAATACAAAAGTATTATCCGGATGGCTTTCCAGGACGCTATAAGCGATACTCATAATTGGTGTGATACCGCTCCCGGCAGCAAAAGCAACAATATGTTGTGCTTCCCCGGTTGGTTTAAAAATAAATCTACCATAAGGCGGCATTACCTCTATAGTATCACCTGATTTGAGTGCATCATTGGCCCAGGGAGAAAAGGTTCCGTCCTCAACTTTTTTAATGCCCACCGTCATTTCTGTAGCTGTTGGGGCGCTGGAAATAGAATAGGCCCTGCGAACCTCCTCGCCATCAATAGTTTGTTTTAAGGAAATATGCTGCCCGGCATTAAAGGTAAATTTATCCTTCAGATCCTCGGGAATTGTAAGTGTAATAGCAACGGAACTGGGAGTTAGGGCACTGACAGCAGTTACTTTAAGAGAATAATAGGTACTCATTCGGCAATTTTTTTGCAAAACTAAGGAAAGGGAGCCCTATAAAAAACTGAAATCAGAAAAAAACATACCTAAGATTATTATGCATAAGAATATTATGTATATATTTGAATTCGTATAAAAATATATGAGTAATTCTAAACTATACAAGGGAAGTTTAAATACCATCATCCTAAAACTATTGGATGAGGAAGGTAAGATGTACGGATACGAGATCACTCAAAAGGTAAAAGCATTGACACAAGGTGAACTAAAGATCACAGAAGGGGCCCTGTATCCTGCGCTCCACAAGTTAGAAGCTGAAGGATTGTTAGATGTGGAGGTTGCCAAAGTAGATAATAGAATACGGAAATACTATAAGTTGACGGAACAAGGCGAGAAGGAAACCGTGAACCGCCTTGCAGAACTGGAAGAGTTTATCAGGAGCATGCAGCAATTAGTAAACCCAAAATGGAGCATTCAGTAATTTGTTTATATGCATTTAAACCAATACCAATTAGATTTAATTGAGAGTTATCTGAATAAAATGGGATTAACTCAAATCGACCTTAGGCATGAGGTCATAGATCATATGTCTCTCAATATAGAAAAACAACTAGGGAATGGTCTGCAGTTTCAGGAGGCCTTTGAAATTGAGATGAGAAAATGGGCTCCGGAATTACGAAGCAGCTTTAGTCTTTGGTTAGGCATCGCTAATGTAGGGCCTAAGATCATGATCGATAAATGTGCTCGAATTACCAAAGAACTCTATTTAAAATCTGGAATTGCGGCATTGTTAACCACACTTATTTTTTATTTCTTAAGACCATTTTGGAATAATGATACTGGTATTTTCATCATAAAGGATGGTTTGGGAGTATTGCTTTTAGCAGGTGTTTTATTTTTAGTTTATGGATTTTATCAAAATTATAGATTGGGACTAAAATCCAGCTATAGCTTTTTATTTAAGCTTAGCAGTAGCGGATATTTTCTTTTTACAGTAATCATGAACCCTTTTGCCATGGCCACACTTTATGGCACTGAGCATGAGGCGTTTAATTTTACCGGCCTGTTTTTTAGTCTATTCGCCCTTTCTTTCGGCTACTTCACTTATGAACTATTTCAAAAGCACAAGCTTCAAGCAAAACGATACGCTAACGGATGAATTTGGATACAAAAGATATTAAAAACATTGATAGCTGGCTTCAGAAAAAGGGAATTAAATACCTGGATGTTCGCGTTGAGCTTCTGGACCATTTGGTAACGGAGTATGAAGCGATAGATCAATATCCTGATCTGCAGGGATTTTTGGAGGAAAGACTGCCATGGTGTAAACAGGTGATGAAAAAGAAGGAAAAAGCTACGCATTGGAGTTACCAAAGAATTTTATGGACGAGATTTTTTCAATTACTTAAGAAACCAATGATAGTTGCTTTTTGGGCTCTTTTTTTGGCCCTGGTAATAGCAATGAAACCCGTTATCGAATGGAAGTACAAATTTTTGTTCTTTGTGCCATTATTAGCATCTGTTTGTGCACATTTATATTTTGTGTTAAAGAATTCTATTCGGAAAGAAATATTTAAAAATGTTGTATCGGCGAAATATTTAGGTAATATTTTTTCACTTCCTCTATTGTCATTATACCTTTTGAGTCCTTTATTACAACTAAATAAGATGTTGGTTTTTACTGTGCCATTTTTATTTCTTTACGTCATGTTTGGGACAACCATATATATTGCTGCCATTCTTGTATTTCTTGAGAAAAGGAAGGTGGTACTAAATAATTATGATAAATTTTTAAAAGGATAAGGTATTGAGTCTACCGCCAGATAAAATAAAGTTTATAGATACCTATCTAAAAAATTCGGACATCTGCTTTATTGATGTTCGTATGGAAATGGTAGACCATGTGGCCTGTGCTGTAGAAAAGCGCATGGATGAACACGGCCAGTCTTTTTATAATGCTTTTAAAGACTATATGGTTGCGAAC
>JABDQS010000057.1 GCA_013042125.1 Eudoraea sp. | reverse complement strand
GCTCTTGGTTAAGACCTACCAAACCATAAAACAAAACGTCATGAAAAGAGCATTACTTTACCTTTCGGTCATTGTTTTTTTGATTGCCTGCGGAGGCGTAAAAAAAACGCAGGAGGCTATTAATACTGGAAACTACCAACAAGCAATAAACAGCGCTCTGAGAAATCTTGCAGAAAAAAAGGACAAAAAAGGCAATCAGCCTTATATCCTTATGTTGGAAGAAGCCTTTAGTAAGAATACAGAACGTGAACTCCAGAACATCTCCTATTTAGAGAAAGATGGAAATCCGGCAAATCTTGAAGCTATTTATAAGGGATACGCTCAGTTGAAGAGTATTCAGCAGCGCATACGACCTTTATTACCTCTTTATATAAGGGATGAGGGCAGAGATGCCAGATTCGCTTTTAAAAATTTCGATGAGGATATCATTGATTCCAAGGACAGACTATCGGAATATTTGTACGACAATGCCATGTCTTTATATGAGAATGCCTCTAGTAAGTTAGATTACAGAAGGGCATATGAAGATTTCAGGTACCTGGATGAGATCAATCCAGGATTTGCTGATACCAAGGATCAAATGGAATTGGCCTACCAGAAAGGTTTGGATTATGTAAAAGTAAAAATGATCAATGATACTCAAATGGTGATCCCAAACAGGTTAGAAGAAGAACTCCTGAATTTTAATACCTATGGCTTGGATGATCTTTGGACACAGTATCACAATAATCCTTTAAATGAAGTAAAATACGATTATGAAATGCAGGTGGCCTTCCGTGATATCAACATTTCCCCTGAACAGGTTAATGAGAAGCAATTCATTAAAGAAAAACAAGTGGTTGATGGATACAGGTATCTTGAAGATGAGAATGGAAACCTGGTAAAAGATAGTCTTGGCAATGAAATTAAAGTAGACAACTTCAAGACCGTGACCTGTAACTATTATCAGTTCACTCAACAAAAGGCAGCTCAGGTAACAGGAACTGTAAGCTATATCGATTTGCAGACCAAACAGCAGTTGAATACCTATCCACTAGCCAGTGAGTTTGTATTTCAACATGTGTATGCCAATTACAATGGAGACAAAAGAGCCCTGGATAATAACCTGATAGCCTTGTTGAACCTTGGTGCAGTGCCTTTTCCTTCCAATGAACAAATGGTGTATGATGCAGGAGAGGATCTTAAAGCCCGACTAAAAGAGATCGTCGTCAGACACCGCTTTAATTAAATAAACTCCCGGAGGCATCACCTCCGGGATTTTTTTAGAGATACTTTTCCATCGATACCCCGGAAATAGCCCCGTGAGAGGCATCCTTTACAACACTTCCGTTTTTTATGATCAGGAGCTGCGGTGATTCGTGCCGTACCCGGAACCTTTGTGCGATCTCATTGGAAAGTGGTCTGTTGTGCTGAATATGCAACATATAAAGATCTGCCTGTTCCGAAGTAAGCTCGTATTGCGATTCAAATGATCGCAGGGCCATTCCGCTAATTCCGCAACTCGTAGAGTTTTTAAAAATAACCTGCGGTCTTTTATTTGATCTACTTACCAATGTATCTAACTCATCCGCGGAAATAAGGGGAATCCATTGTATTCTATTTTTCTTAGCGGTTGATGACGCTTCATTTCTTTTGAACAAATCAAATAATCCCATCCTGATTTTGTATTTTATGTTGTATTCCCAAAAACGTCCGACTGTCTAATTGTCTGGTTATTAGGGCGAAAACCGGTCATTTTGTCTGCTCCAATTAAATGGTAAGATTGTTGACCTATTGATAGCAAAAATAGACATTAGAACTAAAAATACATAGCAATGAATATCAACAATTTTACCATAAAATCTCAGGAGGTTATTCAAATGGCCCAGCAAATGGCCCAGGAGATGCAGCATCCTCAGATCCAGAATGAACATCTGTTTAAGGCATTGACAGAAATTGATGAGAATGTTCTTCCCTTTATACTAAAAAAATTAAATATAAACCTGGCCCTTGTGGAACAAATACTGGACAAAGAACTGGAAAGTATATCAAAGGTTTCCGGAGGCGAATTACAATTCTCAAAAGAAGCAGGCAAAACCTTAAATGAGGCGAGTATTATTGCCAAAAAAATGAAGGATGAGTTTGTTTCACTCGAGCATATTTTACTGGCTGTTTTTAAGTCTAAAAGTAAAATTGGTCAGATCCTGAAAGATCAGGGAGTTTCAGAAAAGGATCTTTTGGCCGCCATTACCGAATTGCGAAAAGGGGCCAAAGTTACTTCTCAAAGTGCTGAAGAAACTTATAATTCCTTGAATAAATACGCCCGTAACCTTAATGAATTGGCGGATAGTGGAAAGCTGGATCCGGTTATTGGTCGGGATGAAGAGATCAGGAGGATTTTACAGATCCTATCCAGACGCACCAAGAACAACCCTATGCTGGTTGGTGAACCCGGAACAGGTAAAACGGCTATTGCTGAAGGATTAGCACACAGGATCATTCAGGGAGATGTCCCGGAAAACCTGAAGGATAAAGTGATCTACTCATTAGATATGGGCGCCCTAATTGCAGGAGCCAAATACAAAGGAGAGTTTGAAGAGCGACTTAAATCTGTGATCAAGGAGGTGACCTCCAGTGATGGCGACATAGTTCTATTCATAGATGAGATCCATACGCTCGTAGGAGCCGGTGGCGGTCAGGGAGCCATGGATGCAGCCAATATCTTAAAACCTGCATTGGCAAGAGGTGAATTACGCGCTATTGGTGCAACCACCCTAGACGAGTATCAAAAATATTTTGAGAAGGATAAGGCACTCGAGCGCCGATTTCAAAAAGTTGTTGTAAATGAGCCCGATACAGAAAGTGCCATTTCCATTCTGAGAGGGATCAAGGAAAAATATGAGGCCCATCACAAAGTTCGAATTAAGGATGAGGCCGTAATAGCCGCCGTGGAACTTTCTCAGCGATATATCACCAATAGATTCCTTCCGGATAAGGCGATCGATCTTATGGATGAGGCGGCCGCTAAACTGAGGATGGAGATCAATAGCAAACCAGAAGACCTGGATGTTTTAGACAGGAAGATCATGCAATTGGAAATTGAGATAGAAGCCATTAAACGTGAGGAAGATCACGCTAAACTAAAGGCTCTGAATATAGACCTTGCGAACGTAAAAGAAGAGCGCAATGAGATATATGCCAAATGGGAAAGTGAGAAGTCTGTCATAGATGCTATTCAAAAGACGAAACTAGACATTGAGAACTTTAAACTGGAGGCTGAAAGAGCTGAACGTAATGGTGATTATGGTTTGGTAGCAGAATTGCGCTATGGAAAGATAAAAGAAGCTCAGGAAACCGTGGAAAAGCTTCAAAAAGACCTTGCGGAGGCACAGAAGGGCGGTACATTAATTAAAGAAGAGGTTACCAATGAAGATATTGCCGAAGTAGTTGCCAAATGGACAGGTATTCCTGTAACCAAGATGCTTCAAAGTGAACGTGAGAAACTGTTGAAATTAGAAAAAGTGCTACACAAAAGGGTTGTGGGGCAAGATGAAGCCATTGAAGCCGTCTCGGATGCCATTAGAAGAAGCAGAGCCGGGCTGCAGGATGCAAAACGTCCAATTGGATCATTCCTATTCCTGGGAACAACAGGGGTTGGTAAGACCGAATTGGCCAAGACGCTGGCAGACTATCTCTTTGATGACGAAAATGCCCTTACAAGGATAGATATGAGTGAATATCAGGAAAGACACTCTGTAAGCAGGCTGGTAGGAGCTCCTCCCGGATATGTAGGATATGATGAAGGTGGTCAGTTGACAGAAGCCGTAAGAAGACGCCCTTACTCCGTTATTCTGCTCGATGAGATCGAAAAAGCACATCCTGATACTTTTAATATTTTATTGCAAGTGTTGGATGAGGGCAGACTTACTGATAACAAAGGAAGAGTGGCCGATTTTAAAAATACCATAATCATAATGACCAGTAATATGGGTGGCCATATCATTCAGGAGACTTTTGAAAATATCAAGGATCTTCACAGTGCTACAGAGGCGGCAAGGATTGAGGTTATGGGCTTATTGAAACAGAACATCAGGCCCGAGTTTTTAAACAGGATCGATGATATCATCATGTTTACTCCTTTGAGCAAGGAAAATATTGTTGAAATCGTGAGGTTACAAATAGAACACTTGAAAAAACTTGTTGACAGACAACATATTACCATTGACGCTACTGAGGAAGCAATTCAATATCTGGCAGAAAAAGGGTATAACCCGCAATATGGCGCGCGACCAATTAAGCGAACCATACAGAAAGAAGTATTGAATAACCTTTCCAAGGAACTATTAAGTGGTTCAATAAGTGCAGATAGTATTATCCTTATCGATTCATTCGACCAGGGATTAGTATTCAGAAATCAATCAGAACTGGTTAAATAAAATCTCTCACAGACCCTAAATTAAAGGCATCCGAATTTAAAAATCTTCGGATGCCTTTTTTAATCAAAATATATACTGTGCAGGAATTAGATTTTTTATATTCGTAAAAAATAGATCCTGCATGACCACCAAAGCTGAACGTACCTCCGCTTATATCATTGAAAAAGTGGCGCCTATTTTCAATAAGCAAGGCTATATTGGCACCAGCATGAGCGATCTAACAGAAGCCACAGGCCTTACAAAAGGAGCTTTATACGGGAATTTTGAAAACAAAGAATCCCTTGCATTGGCCGCTTTTGAATACCACAGTAATAAATTATTAGCTGCAATTGACGAGCGCTTGAATAGCAGTGGCAATGCCATTGAGATCCTTTTCAGATTAACGGACTTCTACCGGCATTATGATGAATTTACAGCCCCTATGGGAGGATGTCCAATACTAAATGTAGGAGTAGATGCCAATTACAATAACCAACTTTTAGAAGGCGCAGCCAGAGAAACCCTGAGAACCATTGAAGGAAAGATCGCTTTGGTTTTGGAGAATGGGGTGAATAAAAGAGAATTAAAACTTCCTGTACCACCTTTGCAATTTGCGAAGCAACTATTTACAATGATACAGGGAGCTATTGCCATGGCTACCATTACAGGAGACAGAAAATATCTGATCAATACGATAGCATATCTCGAATTATTGGTAAAAAAAGAGATCAGGAAGTAGTCCTATTTCGCTTTCACCCTGAAGATCCAAATGGTCTCAGGATATTTTCCGAAAAATTTACTATCCCTCGCCTTTCTGGCTTCCTGCATACTATCATATCGCTCTAAATACACGTAATTATACTTCTTTTGAGTTCGGTAAAACGACTTGGGATCAATTCCCTTATCCTTCAAACTCTGCATAAATCTATTGTAATAGGTTTTTGTCCCAAAGACATTGACAATTAAATAATAGCCCGGTCGTATATCTTCCGTTAAGACAGCTTCTTCAAATCGTTCGCCTTTTTTCGGTTTCTCTTCTTCGGCGATCAATTTTGCCTTAGCTATTGCCTCTACAGAATCTTTTTTGCGTTGTATCTCCTTTAATCGCAATTCATTTTCTATCTCTGTAGCTTTAGATTTGGCCAATGCCAGAGAATCTTCTGTTCTTTTTACAAGAAGTAGCGAATCTTGTGTCCTTTTTGCCTGGGCCAGTGCCAGGGCCTTTCGTTCTTTTCTACTAAGCTTCTTTTCTTTTACGATCTCTGTCTCCTCTTCTGCTGCTTCCTCTTCCTTTTCAACCGGCTCAGGTGTCTCTTCCTGTTCTTCTTCTAATTCCGGGATTTCATCCTGTGTAACGGGTACAGCAAATTGATAGGAGGTAACGATCTCAAAAGTAGGTTCCTTACCATCCAGATCTGAAGAAGTGCCAATTTCCACCAGGGCCCCTATAGAAAATTTATTAAAAAAAGTACCTCCCACACCCCCTGAGACCCCATAAAAATTGTTGTAGCCTGCCTGTGCCCAAAATTTTTGTGTTCCAAATAACGTATTCAAGCCGTACTGAGTATCGAGTGTAGGTACTGTTTTTAAATACGCCATGGGTCTGAGATAGGCTCCTTCGAATATTCCGGCACCCGGAATAGGAAACTCATAGCTTGCATGTCCCACATATATTTTGTCGTCAAATCCATTATTTTTCTCCCCTTCGGTAATATTGTAATCCACTACATTCTCACCTACAAATCCCAGGCGAAGATTTTTGTAGCCCAGCTGTATCCCCGGAGCTGCCTGTATCACAAAAGAAGGACCATTGTCTATAAATGGTAATCCCGGCCCTTGTTGAAACCTGTCATCTGCGAGTTCTTGCTGAAATCCATAAACGTTTATACCCAGGGCAATATGAAAATCCGGATCAATATTCAGTTTATACGCATAATTGAGTACGCCTCCTGTTTGAAGAAAAACACCGGTATTCTGTTGTAAAAATCCAACTCCAAAAGCAGCGTTCCCTTGCAATCTATGAGTATAGTTCACAAATACCGTGGTAGGATCTGCATCTATTTGTTGCCATTGCCACCGAGTCCAAAGTGACAAGGATTGCGGATTATTTCTATCTAATGTAAAACTGGGGTTAAGTAGGCTGCTATTGAATTGTGTTAGATTGTATTGCCTGAGATCTGGTGGTAAAGTCACCTCTTGAGCTATCATTGTTCTACCGATAAGAAGCGCAAAGAAAATTATAAGTAGTTTTGGCATAGAAGGGTACAATAAAGCAATTTTCATACTATTTTTACGATAGTAAAGTTACATAATAGAACGAAACCCACTAGTAAAACAAATTTAATATGAGACTTAGAAACCTAATTACTCTGTTAGCATTATCCACCTTATTGTATAATTGTAAAGAAGAAACTAAGGTTGAAGGCACCGAGCTAGGTCCTGAGGTTTCTACATTTTACTTTATAAGGCATGCGGAAAAAGATAGGAGTGATCCGGAGAATAACGATCCTGAATTAAATCAGAAAGGACTGGGCAGGGCAATGCACTGGGCAGAGATCCTTAACGAAGCCAACATAAATGCGATATACACCACAGATTATGCTCGTACAACCATGACAGCGGCACCAACAGAGGTTAAATACGATCTTATCCGCCAGTACTATGATCCTTCCATGATAAATATAGCAGAATTCAAAGCGGAAAATATTGGAAATAATGTCCTGGTAGTTGGTCATAGTAATACGACTCCCGATTTTGTAAACAAGATGATTGGGGAAGAAAAGTATCCTGCAATGGATGATGAGGACAATGGTAGTCTTTTTATAGTACAGCAAATTGGAGACATGACCACCGATATTCGGTTGACATTTAATTGTAATTGCCCGGACTAACTACAATATTCTCCAGTTCTATATCAGACAGTAATTCTAGTTCCCCATTTTCATACAGGGCGTCTAACCGGGTGATCCTGGCTTCTCCCTTAGGTTTATAGTTATAATAGTCAACAAAACGTATTCCTTCCACATAACGTTCATTATAGGCTTCCCGAAAACGGAGTCCGCCACCATTAACATGAAATTCATAGGCCAGATAGGTGGGCTTATAGGTTTTCTGATCTATCCAATAGAGGTACACATCTTCATAATCATTGCCACCTCCTTGCTGATCGAACGTTACTTTAATTTTATAGTAATCTTTTCCTTTGATCTGATTTTTGCCCAACAATTCTTTCTGTACGGC
>JABDQS010000071.1 GCA_013042125.1 Eudoraea sp. | reverse complement strand
TTACAATGATCTCTTTTCCAAAGATCCTGTCTGCATCAAAGGCATGCAGGGGTTGGCCTAACTCGTGCAACACATAATTGGTAGCATCTACCACGTTATTAATTGGTTTTAAACCAATTGCTTTCAGCCTGTTCTTTAACCAATTTGGCGAGGGTTGAACGATTAGATTACTAATCGTCACTCCCGCATATCTCGGAGCCTTTGTTTTATCTTCAACCTTTACTGCAATTTTCAATGACCTGTTGGCAACGTTAAAATTGCTTATTGATGGGGTCCTTAGTTCTTTCTGTATCCCTTGCTGCCTTAACCCTGCTTTTAGATCTCTGGCTACACCATAGTGACTCATAGCATCTGCCCTGTTGGGAGTTAGGCCAATTTCAAAGACTTCATCTACTTCAATATCAAAAAGCTCTGCCACAGGGGTTCCGGGTTCTAAACTTGCTTCCAGGATCAAAATGCCTTCATGACTTTCGCCGAGACCTAATTCGTCTTCTGCACAGATCATCCCGGCACTTACTTCTCCTCTAATTTTCCCTTTTTTTATTAGTAAGGACTCTCCGTTATTCATATGAAGTGTGGTACCAATGGTAGCCACAGGCACTTTCTGCCCTTTCTCAACATTGGGAGCACCACATACTATCTGAACAGGTTCTTTGGCGCCTATATCAACCGTCGTAAGTTTTAGTTTATCAGCATTTGGATGTTTTATACAAGTGAGTACATGGCCAACAACAACTCCTTTAAGCCCACCTGGTACGGACTCAAAATCTGTGATGCCTTCCACTTCTAGTCCAAGGTCTGTTAGAAGTTCAGCGATACGGGTAGATTCCCAATCGATCTGTATGAACTGTCTTAACCAGTTAAAAGAAATTTGCATTGGTTAGTCTTAAGCGATCAAAGATAAAACAATGGTTTAACACAGTCAAAGCCCGCCAAGCGATTCATCACAAATTTTATAAACCTTGTTTTCGTTCTAATTGCGATATTTGTAAATCAATCTACATAAATGAAAAATTTTGGTATTCTAATTCTGCTGTTTCTCATCATAAATTCCTGCAGGGAACAAAAGGCAGCAAGTCTGTCTGAAGGTATTTGGCGGGGTACAATGGAAGTACAGGATGGGGAGTTATTACCATTCAATTTCAGTTTGGAAAACGGAAGTGAAGGCTACCGTATGGAAATTTACAACGCCAATGAAGTTCTGAGCATTGATGAGTTCATTATTAATAACGACTCCCTCATAATAAAAATGCCTGTATTTGAAGGGTATATTGCCGGTAGATTCACGGATAATGCTATTAAGGGGGAATTTATAAAGGAAAGCCTCGATAGAGCTGTGCCTTTCACCGCAAACTTTAACGATAGTACAAGGTTTGAAGTTATAAAGCCACCCACGATCAATGTTAGCGGTAATTGGGAGGCCATATTCAGCAAGGGTACAGAAGATGCGTATGTGGCCAAAGGCATTTTTAAACAAGATGGGGAAAAGGTAACAGGGACCATCCGGACTACAACGGGAGATTATAGATTTCTGGAAGGATCGGTTGCCGGTGATTCTCTCAAGCTATCCACATTTGATGGCGCACATGTCTTTCTTTTCCTGGCAAGGATAAACGATGGGATCATGAATGGCACATTTTATTCAGGGAACCATTTCCAGGAACCCTTTGAGGCTGTACTCAATGAATCTTATGAATTACCCGATGCCACAACACTTACCTATCTGAATGAGGGATATGAGAGCGTAAATTTCTCTTTCCCGGATGCAGACGGGAAACTTATTTCCCTGGATGACCCTGAATATCAGGAAAAAGTAGTGATCATTCAGATCATGGGAACCTGGTGTCCTAATTGTTTGGACGAATCAAAATTCCTGGTTGAATACTTAGATGAAAATTCAAAGGACGAACTGGCGGTTATAGCACTGGCCTTTGAATATGCCAAAACAGAGGAATCTGCTATACTTGGGATCAAAAGACTAAGGGACCGTTTGAATATTTCTTATCCCATACTTTTGGCCCAGTACGGTAGTTCTGATAAACAAACGGCCAATGAAAAATTGCCTATGCTAAACCATATTCTATCCTATCCCACCACCATCTTTATTGATAAAAAAGGGGAAGTACGCAGAATTCATACCGGGTTCAATGGTCCGGCCACAGCTGAGAAGTATATTGAATTTAAGCAAGACTTCAATGATTTTGTCAACTCGCTTCTGGCGGAATAAAAAAGACCTTTCGAATTGCGAAAGGCCTTTTTCGGGTGGTAAAATTAACTAATTAAATGATGGTTGATTTACCCAACCAGATATTTTCCTTGTTAAGGATCAGATAATCATCAGAATCCCTGATATTCTCTGAGATAAAGTCGCCAATATGATTGGTTCCGTATTTGCTGGAAGTGTTCAGGTCTGGCGAGACGATCCCTTTTTTGATCGATTTAAGAACTGCAATAACAACTGCTCTCGACTCTTCGTCTAATTTAAAATGATCTAACAACATAGCTGCTGAAAGTATAGAAGCTATAGGGTTGGCAATATCCTTCCCCTTGGCCTGAGGATAAGATCCGTGTACCGGTTCAAACAAGGCATAATTCTCTCCGATAGAAGCGGAAGGGAGGAGACCTATAGAACCACTTATGGCACTACCTTCATCTGATAGAATATCCCCGAACATGTTCCCTGTGAGGATAACATCGAATTGTGCCGGCTTTAACAAAAGCTGCATGGCCGCATTATCAATAAACATAAAATCTAGTGTAACCTCAGGATAGCTCTCTCCTATTTTTTTTACCACCCGTCTCCACAAACGTGAAGATTCCAGAACATTGGCCTTATCAACAAGTGTTACCTTATTTCTTCGACCCTTGGCTGCTTTAAAAGCCAAATGCGCTATTTGACTAACTTCTTTTTCTGTGTAGGTACAGTTATCGGTGGCGGTTGTTCCATCTTCGCTAAGTGACTTTTCACCAAAATAGATCCCACCTGTTAGTTCCCTGTAAATAACAAAATCAGTGCCGGCGATGATCTTCTTTTTCAAAGGTGATTTTCCCATTAGATTAGGAAACACCTTAATAGGGCGTATGTTACAAAAAAGGCCTAATTCTTTTCGCAATCTCAACAACCCCTGTTCTGGTCTTACACTGGCATTGGGATCATTGTCATATTTAGGATCGCCAATGGAACCGAAAAGTACGGCATCAGATTCTTTACATAAGGATAAGGTAGCTTCCGGAAGGGGATCGCCCGTTGCGTCTATGGCAGTTGCTCCAACCGTGGCCTTGGTAAATACAAATTCGTGTCCAAAAGTTTCTTCAACAGCCTGCAGGCATTTAACGGCCTGTGCCGTAACTTCTGGTCCGATACCATCACCGTCTAACAAGGCTATCTTTATTTTCATGCTCAGGCGATACTTTCTATGTTAACGTTGGCCAATTCTATGATTTGGTGAATGTCCTTATCCAGAATCTCCTTTTTTCTATCCGCAAATTGCAGGAATTGTTTGTAGACCACATCTAACTGCACCTTCGTTAATTCATACCCTATGTTCTTGGCTCTGTAAGCCAAAGCGGCGCGCCCACTGCGAGCAGTAAGTACTATGGAAGAATGATCTACACCTACATCTTTGGGATCAATGATCTCATATGTCTCTCTTTTCTTTATAACCCCATCCTGATGGATACCAGAGCTATGAGCAAAAGCGTTAGAACCTACAATGGCCTTGTTGGGCTGTACTAACATTCCCATTTTTTCAGAGACCATAAGACTGGTATCGTACAACAATTTGCTATCTATGGAAGTATCCAGATTTAAATATGGATGTTGTTTCAGGATCATTACAACCTCTTCAAGGGAGGTGTTACCAGCTCGTTCTCCAATTCCATTTATGGTACACTCTATTTGGCGAGCTCCGTTGATAACCCCGGATATTGAATTGGCTGTTGCCAAACCAAGATCGTTGTGACAATGACAAGAAAGAATGGCCTTATCTATATCTTTTACATTTTCGCGCAGGTATTTCATTTTAGCCCCGTACTCCTCAGGTAAACAATAGCCGGTTGTATCCGGAATATTTAAAACGGTGGCTCCTGCTTTTATTACTTCCTCACATACCCTGGCCAAATATTCATTGTCTGTTCTTCCGGCGTCTTCAGCATAGAACTCAACATCGTCAACAAACGTCTTTGCATACCGCACGGCTTCTACGGCTCGTTCCAGTATTTTTTCACGTGTTGAGTTGAATTTATATTTGATATGAGAATCTGAAGTGCCTATCCCGGTGTGTATTCGCGGTCTTTTAGCATGCTTCAAAGCCTCAGCGGCAACCTCAATATCCTTTTTTACAGAACGGGTAAGGCCACAAACCGTAGCGTGCTTTACTACTTTTGCTATTTCATTGACCGAGTTAAAGTCCCCCGGACTGGAAATGGGGAAACCTGCTTCAATAATGTCCACCCCAAGGGTGTCTAGTCTCTCTGCAATTACCAGCTTCTGTTTTGTGTCTAATTTACAACCCGGAACCTGCTCTCCATCACGCAGCGTAGTATCAAAAATGTATACTTTATCTTTGCTCATTATAATTACTTAATTTTAGTCACCTTAACGAATGTATCACAACCAATTAGAACTAATTTCATGACTGTGAGGCATTTACAACGTTAATATACTTTTTAAGGTAGTTAACACGCTGGAATACAGCACAATAAGTATGCTATTTTACGATGACAAATGCCAATAAAGATGCCTTATTTGTTTTGGTGAAATCTCTTTCTAAATCGGAGAAACGCCAATTCAAGTTATATGTAGGAAGATTAGGGGTGAATACAGATGCCAAATTCCTGGCCTTATTCAATCTTCTGGACAAGATAAAACGCTATGAGGAAAAAATCATTTTGGCCAGTGGTATCGTAAAGAAAGCACAACTCTCTAACCTCAAAGCACATCTTTATAAACAGATCCTGGTAAGCCTTCGCTTAAATCCTGTAAATCAAAATATCAGGGTTCAGATACGCGAGCAACTCGACTTTGCAACCATCTTGTATCAAAAAGGCCTCTACAAGCAAAGTCTGAAGATCCTAGATAAGGTAAAATCAACGGCCATTGAAAATGAAGAAAAGAATATTGCCTACGAGATCGTGGAACTGGAAAAGATCATAGAAACCCAATATATTACCAGAAGTATTCCCGATAGGGCAGATGAACTTGCATTACAAGCAAAAATGTTGTCTGAGCAGAATGTGATGACCAGCAAGTTGTCTAATCTTTCTCTTCAGCTATATGGAATGATGCTAAAGGTTGGCTATGTGCGAAGTAATGAAGACCTTCAGAAAGTAAAACAGTACTTTGAATCTCATCTTCCTAAATACCATATTGATGAGCTGGGTTTTCGTGAGAAACTATGGTTGTATAAGGCGCATCTTTGGTACAGTTTTTTAATACAGGATTTTCTATCGTGTTACAAATACGCAAGCAAGTGGGTAGATCTGTTTTATGAGCATAAGAAGATGATCGAATTAAATCCGGTATTTTTTCTCAAAGGGAACCACTATCTACTGGAATCGCTTTTTTTTGTAAAATACGCCTCACAATTTGAGTTGGTACTTCAAAATATGGAAAATACAGTGACTCAAAAAGATTTTCCTTCCAATGATAACATACGGTCCTTAAGTTTTTTATATATCAACTCAAATAAACTAAATCTCCATTTTCTTAAAGGGACATTTGAAAAGGGCTTGTATTTGGTGCGTATCATAGAATACGGGATCAATAAACACCGCGACCGTATTGATGAGCATCATATTATGATCTTTTATTACAAAATAGCCTGCCTGTATTTTGGGGTGGGGGATAATAAGAATTGTATTGCCTACCTTAAAAAGATCATCAATAACAAGAACCTGAAAATGAGGGAAGATCTGATGTGCTTTGCCAGGGTACTTAGTTTAGTGGCTCATTATGAGGCGGGTATGGATTATCACCTGGAAGTTCAGTTAAAAAGTACCTATAAATTCCTTTTAAAGATGAACGATCTGCATGCCGTTCAAAAGGAGATGATCACATTCTTAAGAAATTTGGGATCTATTTACCCAAATGAACTGAGAGCTGAATTTCAAAAATTATACGACAGGCTTAAAGTATATGAGGATCACCCCTATGAGAAAAGAGCCTTTTTGTATTTGGATATACTGTCATGGCTCGAAAGTCATTTAGAAAATAAGCCGGTCTCTCAGGTAATACGAGAAAAGGCACTGGCCAGTATGCGGTAAGTTTGTTGCTGCATCAGAGACAAGCCTCCCAAAGTACGTCTGCCGGAGGAGGTGCAGTGAAGGAGATCATTTCTTTTTTTACCGGATGTTCAAAACTCAGGCTTCTGGCGTGAAGGTGGATGCCTCCATCCGGATTACTCCTGTCAAAACCGTATTTAAGGTCGCCTTTTATAGGACTGCCCAGAGTTGACAGCTGTGCCCTGATCTGATGGTGTCTCCCCGTTTTAAGCAAGATCTGCAAAAGCACATAATTGTTTAACCTCTTTATAATCACATACTCCAATTCGGCGCGTTTACTATCCGGGATCTCTTTGGGATACGCATATGATTTATTCTGCTTTGGATTTCTTTTCAGCCAATGAATCAGCGTGTCCTTGTCCTTTTTAGGTGGGTTTTTTACGATGGCCCAATATATTTTTTCCGGTGCTTTTTCAGCAAACAACTTATTCATTCTGCTAAGCGACTTTGAGGTCCTTGCAAATACTACGATACCACTGGTAGGCCTGTCTAACCTATGGGTGACGCCTAAAAATACCTGCCCGGGTTTATCGTATTTCTTCTTGATGTATTCCTTTACATGTTCACTGAGGGGGGTATCGCCAGTCTTGTCGCCCTGAACAATATCGCCTACACGTTTATTGATAACAATAAGATGATTGTCCTCGTATAAGATCTGAAGATTCTGAGCATTGGAAATTATTTTATTGGGCGCCAATAGAATTTGGTTTTGTTATGGAAAGACAATAGGATCTAGTCGAAAAACAGGTGAATAAAGTAGCAATTCCGTTCTAATATTGTTCCTCATCACTGGGAAAGTCCCTGCTTTTCACATCGAGAACGTACTTAGAGATGGCTTCGCTCATCTCGTCATAAAGATTCATATACCGCCTTAAGAATCGCGGATTGAACTCATGTGTCATGCCAAGCAGATCGTGAATAACAAGAACCTGACCATCTGCATATTTACCACCCCCTATACCAATGGTAGGAATAGAGATACTTTCAGAAACTTTTTTGGTTAAAGCAGCAGGTATTTTCTCCAGGACTATCCCGAAACATCCCATTTTTTCCAGTAATCGGGCATCAGCCATTAATTTCTCAGCTTCACCAGACTCTTTAGCACGGACACTATAGGTGCCAAATTTATAGATAGACTGAGGTGTAAGACCAAGATGGCCCATTACAGGGATCCCGGCATTAAGTATGCGTTTTACAGATTCTTTTATCTCTTCCCCGCCCTCCATTTTAACGGCATGGGCACCACTTTCCTTCATGATGCGTATGGCAGAACGCAAAGCCTCTTTCGGATCACTCTGATAACTGCCAAATGGTAGGTCAACTACAACAAGGGCCCTTTGTACCGCCCTGATCACCGAAGATGCGTGATAGATCATCTGATCTAAGGTAATAGGCAAAGTGGTTTCATGTCCGGCCATTACATTACTGGCAGAATCACCTACCAAAATTACATCAACATTGGCGGCATCCACGATCTTCGCCATTGAATAATCATAGGCTGTTAGCATGGAAATCTTTTCTCCCTGCTTTTTCATTTCTACGAGCGACTTTACTGTAACTCTTTTGTACTCTTTCTTCGCGATAGACATAGTAAAACTTTTGCTCGCTAAATGTAAGG
Organism: Eudoraea sp.; assembly: GCA_013042125.1. Taxonomy (GTDB): domain Bacteria; phylum Bacteroidota; class Bacteroidia; order Flavobacteriales; family Flavobacteriaceae; genus Muriicola. Next base: position 5,693 of record JABDQS010000071.1, on the reverse strand, counting down.
AGAATTGATTAATTCAGAATTATGGAGAGCTCCCCGTTTTAGTATTTTCCTTACTTTAGGCATTATTCTATTTAAAAGACATCCGTCATGCGCCTATTTTTTTCTGTTCTTGTACTGTTTTCCTTCTCAATGATCAATGCTCAGGAATCTGATGAACAAAAGGTAAAGAACACTATTGACGCATTTTTCAATGGATTTCATAAACAGGATTCAATCGCCATAAGAGCAACAGTAAGCTCTGCTATTCGCATGCAAACCATAGGAAAGAATAAAGTAGGCTCAGATAGTGTGCGATCGGTTGCATTCGGAAATTTTTTGCGCGCTATTGTTCAGATACCAGATTCGGTTCATTTCGAAGAACGACTTATGGGGTACAGTATCCAGGTAGATGGAAGCATGTCACATGCATGGACCCCATACGAGTTTTGGTTCAATGACACTTTTAGTCATTGTGGGGTTAATTCTTTTCAGCTTTTTAAAGAGGATCAGACCTGGAAGATTCTTTCTATTCTGGACACAAGACGTAAGGAAGATTGTTATAATGAGTCTTCCGGAAAGCAGGATTGAGCCTGCTTGCTATGTCTTTATTTAAGGGCCAACTACCGCTACTATCTGTTCTTTAGTTCTTTTTGCATACCTGCTGTTTCAAGTTACGGGTGACATCCTGTCAGTTTTCTGTAGTTGGCATTATGTTTGACATTTCAATACCGATTTGAATTAAGATATCACTAATATAAAAAAGATAAAATGAGCAAAATTATTGGGATAGATTTGGGGACAACAAACTCTTGTGTTTCCGTTATGGAGGGTAATGAGCCCGTTGTAATTCCAAACGCCGAAGGAAAACGTACCACACCATCTGTAATTGCTTTTGTAGAAGGTGGAGAGATAAAAGTGGGGGATCCTGCCAAAAGACAGGCCGTTACCAACCCGCACAAAACCATATACTCTATCAAGCGTTTTATGGGTAATAAATATTCTGAATCTAAGAAAGAGGCAGATCGTGTTCCCTATAAAGTGGTTAAAGGAGATAATAATACTCCCAGAGTTGATATTGACGGACGTCTTTATACACCTCAGGAATTGTCAGCTATGATCCTTCAGAAAATGAAGAAGACGGCTGAGGACTATTTAGGACAGACTGTGACCGGAGCAGTGATCACAGTACCTGCCTATTTTAATGATGCCCAAAGACAGGCCACAAAAGAGGCCGGAGAGATAGCAGGCCTTAAAGTAGAACGTATCATTAACGAACCAACGGCAGCATCGCTTGCCTATGGTTTGGATAAAAAACATAAAGATCAGAAAATTGTGGTGTTCGACTTTGGAGGTGGAACACATGATGTATCTATTCTGGAATTAGGAGATGGCGTTTTTGAAGTTCTTTCAACAGACGGAGATACCCATTTGGGTGGTGACGATGTAGATCAGAAGATCATTGACTGGTTGGCAGAAGAGTTCAATAAGGATGAGGGAATAGACCTTAGAAAAGATGCCATGGCATTGCAGCGCTTAAGAGAGGCTGCAGAAAAAGCTAAGATCGAATTATCGAGCTCAACTCAGACTGAGATCAACTTGCCATATGTTACTGCCACGGCTTCCGGACCTAAACACTTGGTGCGAACACTGGCCAGATCAAAATTTGAGCAACTTATCGCAGACTTGGTAAAAAGAACGATTGAACCTTGCGAAACTGCGTTAAAAGCAGCCAGCCTGTCTAAAAGTGATATTGATGAGATCATTTTGGTAGGAGGTTCAACAAGAATACCAGCGGTGCAGGAAGCAGTTGAAAAATTCTTTGGAAAAAAACCATCGAAAGGGGTGAACCCAGATGAGGTAGTAGCAGTTGGTGCAGCTATCCAGGGAGGGGTGTTAACAGGAGATGTTAAGGATGTACTTCTATTGGATGTAACTCCATTATCCCTGGGAATTGAGACCATGGGAAGTGTAATGACCAAGTTGATCGATGCGAACACCACTATCCCAACAAAAAAATCACAGGTCTTTTCAACGGCAGCTGACAATCAGCCATCCGTAGAGATTCACGTACTTCAGGGAGAAAGACCCATGGCAGGCGATAACAAAACAATCGGTAGATTCCACTTAGATGGAATTCCGCCAGCACCAAGGGGAACTCCACAGATTGAGGTAACCTTTGATATTGATGCCAATGGGATAATTAAAGTGTCTGCTACCGATAAAGCTACCAATAAGACACAGGATATCAGGATTGAAGCTTCATCCGGACTTACTGAAGAAGAGATCGAGAAAATGAAGGCAGAAGCGGAGGCTAATGCAGAGGCAGATAAAAAGGCGAAAGAAACAGCAGATAAGCTCAATGAAGCTGACGGCATGATCTTTCAGACTGAAAAACAGCTGAAGGAATTTGGTGATAAATTGTCTGATGACAAGAAAAAACCAATTGAAAGCGCTCTCGAAGAATTGAAGAAAGCCTATGAAAGTAAGGAACTTGATTTAATTACTCCGGCTTTAGAGAAGATCAACGAGGCGTGGAAAGTTGCTTCAGAAGAAATGTACAAAGCTCAGGCGGAAGCACAGGAAGGCCCATCTGCTAATGGTGAAGGACCTGCAGACGACAGTGCAAAAGAAGGTGATAATGTAGAGGATGTTGATTTTGAGGAAGTGAAATAATACTTTCGATTATCAGTTATATAAGGGGCAGTTTTTACTGCCTCTTTTGTTTTTCGGCATGTATTTTGTTTTTAAAGAATAAAGAAGCTGTAATTTTACTTCTATGAAGATCTCCAATTCAAGAACCTTTAACTCATTGCCGATCCTCGCAGTGATATTCCTGTTGTTTAATGGCATTGGCTATGGTCAACTACCAAAGATCTTTACAAAGTCCGATCTTAACCTTAGGGGAAATGTGAAGTCGTGTTTGGTTATAACCGATTATGGAAAAGAAGCCTATGAATTTAACAAGGAAGGATTACTTACAAAGTTAACTACCCTGCATAGTGCTACGGATTATGACATTAGTTATTATAAATATTCCAATGGTCTGCTTAAAGAAAAGCGGTTGGAAAACTATCGCGAAGATAGCCTGGACAGGCAAACTTCAATAGCAAATATTTATTTCATCGACACATTGCGAAACAAGATCATAAAAGAACTCATCTATTCTTACCAGGAAGAATTTTTAGAGCAGTATGACTATTTCTACGACGATTTAGGAGTACTCACCACCGTAAAAAGAAAGAATAATGAAGGTATTGATGAGACACAGATCTCCTATGACAGTATAGAGGGGGAAAGAACTAAAACGATAAGCGTGAATGGGATCCTGGACAAGACCTTTCGCAGGTCCTTTTACGGTGAAAAAAATAAGAAAGATCTACTTAACATTCTGGAAAAGGAATATGTGAATGGAGAGCCCTACAAGGCCACAGAAATATTTCAGGATTCATTGGGCAGAAAACAGAAAGAGATACTCTTTGCCTATGACCCAGCTAAATCTTCCTTTGCAAAGAGCAGGGAATATATATATGAATATGAGGAACACGGATTTCTTGCAAAGAAAAGTACACTCGTAAATAACCAGAAGTCTAAAGAGGAATACATTTACCAATTAGATGCGCATCAACCACCCAACTGGATCAAACAGATCATTACACCAAGCAACAGCTATACTACGAGGAAAATAGTTTACTACGAAGAAGAATTACCAAAGGAATAGGAGGGATGATTATGACAATTCCAAATAGTCTGACTTTATTTTTTAGAACATTCTATCATTGCAAAAAGCGCCTTATTATGGATAGATACCACCTGTGACAAATAATATGCTTTGGTATTTTCCAGGCTTTCAGCTTTTAGTTCCTCTTCTGTTCTAGGCTTTAGTTCTTTTAAAATAGTTAGTGCCTTTTCACATTGAAATAGCGTGGCTAACTCTCGTATCGATCTTTCAAGATCTGCAATATCTGTTTCAGCCAATTGCTTGAAATCTAGTTGCATCTCTAAAGTACTCACTTCTTCTGCGTTTTCTGACAGAGCGATTATCTCATCTGAGGCCACCTCTTGTGTTTCTTCCAATCCTGCTTCATAGTCAGAGGCTTTAGCAATTGTACATTCATCCAGACTATTAAGTAAGTCTTGTGCATTCCCCAAGGCCTTTTTAGTATAAAAACGCCCCATATCCCATTCTGTCTGACTTAAAGCAGTCTCCAGATTTTCGATTCCATCTAAAATAGGATCCAAAGAAGCTTGGCATCCACAGTTCTCAATTTGGCTTTGGGCTTTTTCAAAAGCCATTAAAGCTCTCTCTGCGTAATATTGCTGATGCTCAAAATTATTTGCACTCATCGATTTTTTTGCATGGGAAAGGCTGTAACCTGCGGAGGCATATGCATTGGTACAGTTGGCGTGCATTCCCAGTGAAATAAAGAGAAAGGCTATAATAGCCAGGTAAATTTTCATAGGTATATTCATTCAGATTGGGCTCCTGATAAGAATAAATCTTATACGGGTCCCTACAACGCCAAAAGTGGCCGGAATATTGCCTTTGAGAGCCTCTTTATAAACGGAATAAAATAAAAGAAGTACTGAGGGAGAAGTGGAACTAAATATCGGAATTTAATCTCATTTTGGAACTTTTCCATTCCTCGCGTAAAATACCATAGCAACAGGTATTGCGTTTAAATCCGTTCTGGAGATAAACGTTTTTTCGCAAAATACCTTCAAGTATCGCTCCCAGCTTTTCAACTGCTTTTCTGGAGCGTATATTTCGTTCGTCAATTCGGAATTCAACTTTTTCAAAATGAAGTGAATCAAAGGCATAATTAATCATCAGGTTTTTCATTTGAGTGTTTATACCGGTTCCATGAAATTCATATCCCAGCCATGTAGCCCCAATATGTAGCACTTTGTTCTTCCAATCTATATTCATAAAACGTGTACATCCGGCAGCAGTATCGTGAGCCTTACTATATACCAAAAAGGGAATGGAAGTATTTTGTTCTCTTTGCTTCAGGGCAATAATAACATACTTCTTTAAGGAAGCTACAGATTCTATATAAGAAGGGGAGTATTGCACAAGTTTCGGTTGAAGGGCAATGGATGTCAATTGCTTGTAATTATACAACGTTAGTGGAATAAGCGTTACATGATCATTCTCAAGTGTTATGTCCTCAAGTTTCATGGCAGGTTGCTGATTATTTCTTTTTTGATCTCATGACCCCCGTCAAATAGTTGGATTTGAGCTCGCCCTTCAAAAAGCAGATCTATTTTTTTACGTTCTTGTTTCAGGCGATCCTCGGTAAGAAACTCATCCTTATCTCCCATAATGATCTTAATAACGCAATATTCCTCAAGGTGTTTAAGCTGATCCTTTGTGAGTTCATTCGGGATGCCACCTGCATAAAGAATTAAATGGTTGCATTGTATATTTCTCTGAGCTACCCATCGCATGGCTATTGAGACGCCTTGCGAATACCCAAAGACAACAAGCCTGCAATTCCCTGGCAGGTCCTCGTTGGCCATGACACTATCCAGGTAAGACATCAGGTTTTTGATCTCGGTAACCGTATGTTCCTTAGTGAGCCAACTGGCCCCAACATGCTTGTATTGCCCATTTAAATAGTATTTTGAAGGTGCCTGTGGCGCAATAAGGTAATTTTCTTCAGGATCCAGGCCTTCAAAGTATTTCAGAAAATACCTGCTTAGGAATCCAATAC
>JABDQS010000051.1 GCA_013042125.1 Eudoraea sp. | reverse complement strand
ACTATATCCTGACCTATGCGGATTCTATCCCCAAAGAAGACCTCCCTTATGCCTTATATGGGCCGGGATTTGATAATTTTAAGTCCTACAGGTCAGATGTATTTTTCTATGCCGGCGATCTGGAGTCGGATTATAAGAATGTGGAACGGAATGAACTCATCAAACAGATCTCGGGTTATCTGAATTTGGTGCGAAGTAATGAGGCCTCTGATTATGACATAAATAGAGATATGCTGGCCCGTTTTTTAGTCTCCGAAGACCTGGCCTACCCCGAGATGGACCGGGAGGACCTTAACAGGGGTTGGCAAGAAACCTCCACTCCTAATTATTATAGCGAAGCCAGATTGGATCAATTGAAAAACGATCTTAAAACAGAAAAGTACCAGGCATTATTAAAAAATTATCGGGCCCAGAAAATTGCCTACCGCAGAGGCGCGCAAGCCAAGTTAAATAACGGAAATTCTATCCTGGAGTTGATCAAGGCTTATAACCCTGATGTTCGTATCATTTATGCGAACGTTGGTATCATTGGGACCGCTCTAGATGGCTATGATGATGTTGGGGGCAGATCTACCCCTATGCGGCAAACGGATGTAAGGAACAGCATCTGGGAAGCCGAACTATACTTAAAGAAAGGAACGGTAAAATTCAGATGCAATGACAGCTGGCTCCGCAATTGGGGAGGTAATTATGGACCAGATAATCTTCTAGTTGGAGATGCCATGCCCGACGGTAATAATATTGCCGTGGAAGAAGGCACCTACCATATTAAACTCGATCTGAGCAACTATACCTATGAATTTACAAAGCTCAGCAAATAATGTGATTTGAATATATTACCATGACATTAGTCGGGTGCAGAAATATTTGTGGTTCAACCTCTCCGGTTTTTCAAATAAATTAGGGTTTAATGTGATCTATTTTATTCGCTAATATCAATTAAATGCTTATATGATTTATATCATTGTAATCTTGGAGGCATATAGGTATAATACATTCTAAATTAGCGATTATGGGCACAAAGAATGAAAACATGTCTCATACCTCAAGCGCCATATACGGTCTTGGATTTATAGGAGCTGCCTTTTATTATATTCAAATAGCCAGCAGTTTCTGGATGGGTGTGGTGGGCTTTTTAAAAGCAATAATATGGCCGGTCTTTGTGGTCTATGAACTATTAAGTTTTTTAGAGGCATAAGTAGTTCAAAAATAAAAGATTTATTGTTTGGACATAGCTATCTCTATTTCCTCTAACATTTCCCTGGCGTGTTTCCCTATATCGCCTTTAGGATCTAAAACGATGGCTTTGGCATATAATTCTTTGGCCTTTGGAATATCTCCTGCTTTCCAGTAGGCTTCAGCCAAACTATCCCAGGCGTTAGCAGAATTCGGAAAGAGTTCAGTATTTAATTGAAACACAAATAAGGCCCCCTCGTATTGCTCGCTATTTAACATGGCATAGCCTGCTGTGTTGAATTCCTCTTCAAAGTTGAAGAATTTATAACTGGGATCTTTTAGCATCCGTTCTGCTTCAGGCTTTATTTGATCGGCTTTGCCATTGGTAAACAGCTCTGTGAAATAATTCATGGGGTCTGCTATGAAATTAGAGTCGAATGGCTCTAAGGCGGCTTTTAAAGCCGGATCTTCATTGGTTTTATATTGCTCAAATGTCATCCCTGTTGCTATCTGAGGATATAAGGCCGGCCTGTTCTCCCATTGCGGCTTGTCTTGCCACCAGGCGAAGGACAAAAGGGCCTTCATTTGGGTGTTCGGCAGGGTCAGTGGCGTATTATCCCCATAAAAATTGATATTTTCTGAGGTTGGTTCTCCTATGAAAATGGCATTGGTATAGGTATGCAATTCATTTACCAGATTCTGGCAGGCCGAAAAGGTTCTCCGCCCAATGATCACTATGAACTTTCCCGGTTTGTTGATCTTTTTATTGGCGATCACCCCGGTCACAACAGCTTTGTTCTTATAATTATTCCCTCCGCCGTTTAAGCGTACATCCAGAATAAGTTTCTCCACATCGTTGTTGTCAATAAAGTTAAACACCTCTGCATAGAACTCCGGAATGGGCTGAATAGAATCGTCCTGGATCTGACTTTGCCGTACATACACCGTTTTTTGATCTTTCAGATATTCATAATAATAGATCTTTTCCAGATCCTTCAGATATAAAGGCGTCGCACTTAAGTCGCGCGATTCTAACCAGTCCTCACCGGGTACCACCATCCCATACTGCCGTGGAAAGCGCTCAAAGGGTACGGCCTCTATCTTTTGCTGAAATTGTTTTCCTTCCTTTTCCAGGGTAAGGTCTACCGATTTTTTCATAGTCTTCATAATGCCCTGGGCATGTAAGAATTCTGGAAAGGTCAGGTAATGAATGCCGTATGCCTTTACGAATTGTTCGTTTTCTGCGGGTATCACAGGGCGCATCAGTTTGAGCGCCTCTTCAATGGGTACACCCTCAATAGCCAGGAGTTTTGCTCCCAAAGCATCGTTGTAATCCTTATAAACTCCCTGAAGAAAGATCCCATCGTCATAATGGTATAGAACCACTGGCAACTGATGTATGGGGATGATCCCATCCCAATAGCCAAAGACGGTATGTCCGTATTTGAAAGAAGCTACTACTTTATTGAAACCTACTAACACTTCATGGTCTGCCATATTGGTGATGGCCTTATAAAAGTCTTCTACCTTTTCATCAAATGCCTCAGATGTAATGTTTTTAAAAAGAAATGGAAAGTTCTCATGGACATTTTTCTGTAAAAACCGAAGGTCTTCCTGGTACTGTGTTGATGTAAACTTTTGTTGTGCATGTAGGGGAATTGCAATAAAAAACAAGAATGTACCCAATAGTGCTTGTTGGATGATCAAATAGTTGGTTTTCATGATTGATGTTTTTATATCGGATATACTATATAAGACACAAAACAGCTTTCAATGTTACACTGATTCTGCTATCCTAATTTCTCTATTCGCACTTTTACGGATTTACTTATGGGCGTTCTGCTCCGGTCCGCAAAATGATTATAGGGTACCAGCGGATTGGTTTCGGGAAAATAAGCGGCCAGATTCTGCCTTGGAATGTCATAAGGCACAATTTTAAATTGATGCGCCATACGCAGTATGCCATCATAATTGCTGCTTAGGTCAACGATCTCCTCTTTCTCCAGACCGAACCGATTCATATCTTCCGGGTTCATAAACAATACCCGGCGTTCGTTATATATTCCACGATAGCGGTCGTCCATTCCATATATGGTGGTATTAAACTGATCGTGCGACCTGATCGTCATCAGAATAAATTCATCTTTTTCCAGGATATGCTCCGGCAAGGGATTTACCGTGATCTTTGCCTTGCCATTAGGCAGTTTACTAAAGTCGCGCTCCCGGGCATTATTTGGCAGGTAATACCCCACTCCATTAGCTCGTAATTCTGTGTTTTTAAAGCCCCTGGCCACCTGATCGATCTTAAACCTTATCAATTCATAGTTAGCCCCCAATTTCTTCCAGTTTAGGACATGCTTGCCTTTAAAATAAGCATTGGCAATACCTGCAATTATCTCAGGCTCACTCATCAACTCGTTTGAGGCAGGCTTTAAAATTCCTTTGGAAGCGCGTACTCTGCCCATACTATTCTCAGTAGTTACCAGTCGTTCCTTTCCATCTTTGATGTCTTTCTCAGAACGACCTTTGGTAGGTAAAATCAGAGCAGTTGTAC
>JABDQS010000044.1 GCA_013042125.1 Eudoraea sp. | reverse complement strand
ATACAATATTGATCTGCCTGGGTTTAGGATCTTTATCCTGAGCTTTGACCCAACTCAGGGTAAGCATGAAAATAAGTATGCACAATGTACTTTTCAAGGGCAGAATTTTGATCAAAAATAGGATTTTTTGATGCAGAAGGGCCTTCTTTAATACAGTTTTAATACTATAAGAGAGGATAAGGTCTTAAGAAACTGCCAGTTCCCTATGAATGGTCTGCGTTCTGTCCGGACCTACGGAGACTATTTGAATAGGCACTTCCAGTGCTTCTTCGAGGAATTCTATATAGTCCATAAGAGTTTTGGGAAGCTGGTCCTCTGAGTTCATCTTGGTCAGATCTTGTTCCCATCCCTTTAGCTCCGTATAAATGGGTGTTACATTGGAAGCTTCAATATTGTATGGTAAATGCGAGATCTTTTTACCCTGATAATGATAGGCGGTACATACTTTGATGGTCTCAAATCCACTTAAAACATCCGATTTCATCATCATAAGATGGGTCACCCCATTTATTTGTACGGCATATTTAAGAGCCACCAGGTCCAGCCAGCCACAACGCCTGGGTCTTCCGGTAGTAGCACCGAATTCGTTACCAACTCGACCCATGGTAGCACCGTCCTCATCAAACAATTCTGTTGGGAATGGGCCACTTCCCACTCTGGTTGTATAGGCTTTAAAAATACCATATACCTTGCCAATTTGGTTTGGAGCCACTCCCAGTCCGGTACAGGCTCCTGCAGCCGTGGTATTGGAGGAGGTCACATAGGGATAAGTGCCAAAATCAATATCGAGCAAAGATCCCTGGGCACCTTCTGCCAGGATCCCTTTTCCTTCTTTTTGGGCCTGAAACAGATATTCTTCACTATCTATAAATGTGAGTTTTTTCAGCGTTTCGATGGCAGAAAAGAACTCTGCTTCCAGTTCTTGTAAGTTATATTGGATGTCCACATTGTAGAAATGGATCATTGCCTCGTGTTTATCGGCAAGAGCGCGGTATTTGTCTTTCCAGTTGGAGAGTTCCAGATCTCCTACTCGCAGGCCATTTCTGCCGGTCTTGTCCATATAGGTGGGTCCAATTCCTTTTAACGTAGACCCTATTTTGGCCTTGCCCTTAGCAGTCTCTGAAGCCGCATCTAACAAACGATGAGTTGGCAGGATAAGATGGGCTTTTCGGGAGATAAGCAAACGCGATTTAATATCGATCTCGAACTGAGATAGATTGGCCAGTTCTTTCCTGAAGATCACGGGATCAATAACAACCCCGTTTCCTACCACGTTGATCGCTTCCTCGTGAAAGATCCCGGAAGGAATGGTGTGCAGAACGTGTTTAATTCCGTCAAATTCCAGGGTGTGCCCCGCATTGGGGCCGCCTTGAAAGCGCGCTATGATATCGTAATTTTTGGTTAGTACGTCAACGATCTTGCCTTTTCCCTCGTCTCCCCACTGAAGACCTAGTAGTAAATCTACCGCCATGTATCTGAATTGGTTTGTTATTTTGTTTTTTCTTCCTGGTTTCTTGTGCCGTAAAAATAAAGTGAATGATTATTGATTTTGATATCAAAAACCTCTTCTATCGTTTTTTTTATTGATTGGATACGCGGATCACAAAATTCTACTACTTCTCCGGTATCGGTCAGGATCACATGATCATGCTGTCTGTCAAAATACGATTTTTCGTACTGCGCCTGATTCTTTCCAAATTGATGTTTTCGCACCAATTTACAATCGAGTAATAATTCAATGGTATTGTATAAAGTGGCCCTGCTAACCCGGTAATTCTTGTTCTTCATTTTAATGTAGAGCGATTCTATATCGAAATGATTGTCACTCTCATAGATCTCCTGTAGAATAGCATAACGCTCTGGCGTTTTTCTATGTCCATTATCCTCCAGAAAGGCAGTAAACACATTTTTGACGATCTCTTGATCCTTATTTCCCATGATGGTGTCTTCGGCTGCGACGTACTGCAAATGTACAGCTAAAAAAATAAAATAGTAGGACTTTACAGCTGCGAAATTCCGGCTTGACTATGGTGTGGCATTAGCTTCTGCTTACCTTGTCTATTCCCTGAACTTCCTTGAGATTATCGATCAATTTCTTTAAGATTGCCTTGTTTTTTACAACCACAGTGATCTTGCCGCTGAAGGTGCCACTATCTGTATCGAAGTTCAGATTCTTCATGTTCACATGCATGTTTTCTGAGATGATCTTTGTAATATTCTTGATCAGTCCAAGGTTGTCAATTCCTGTGAGTTTGATCTCCGCAGTGAATTCTTCCTGAGAAGAATCGATCCATTTAGCACTAATGATCCTGTATGCATAGTTAGACTGCAGCGATATGGCATTGGGACAATTCTTTTTGTGCACTTTAATACCATCATTAACGCTAATGAAACCAAAGACATCATCCCCGGCAATAGGGTTGCAGCATTGCGATAGTTTGTATTCTAACTTCTCTTCTTCTTTTCCGAAGACCAGCATATCAAATTTAGAGGTGATCTCATCCTTCTCAATATCCGCTGGAACGGGTTTTTTCCGCATTCTGTTCTTGAAGAAGCTTATAAATGCATTGTTGTATGAGGATGCAAAATCCTTGATCTTCTGGTTATCAATAGCACCAATACCTACCCTGTAAAATAGATCCAGGCTGGTTTGTAGTTTAAAATAGGTCACCATTTTATTGACAGAATCCTCATTCAGAGTGACCTTTTGAGATTTTAATTTTCTACGCAGAGTTTCTTTACCATCTGCCGCTATGGATTTCTTCTCATCTCGAAGCGAGGCCCTTATCTTAGACCTTGCGCGTGCAGTAGTGGCATATTCCAGCCAGTTTTGGTTTGGCTTGGCACTCTCTGAAGTTATGATCTCTAATTGGTCCCCACTTTTTAAAACAGTACTCAGGGGTACTAATTTGCCATTTACCTTGGCACCTCTGGTCCGCATTCCTACTTCTGTATGAATATTGAAGGCAAAATCTAAAGGGGTGGCTCCTTTGGGCAGCGAGATAAGTTCTCCTTTAGGCGTAAAGACAAAGATCTCCTTAGAATACAGATTGAGTTTAAATTCTTCTACAAAATCTACTGCATTTCCGTTAGAACTTTCAAGGGCTTCCTGCAACTTGTTCAGCCATTCTTCTATTCCCTGTTCTTTTTGATCACCGTGCTTGTATTTAAAATGTGCAGCATATCCCTTTTCAGCGATCTCATGCATACGCTCACTGCGGATCTGCACTTCTACCCAGCGACCCAACGGCCCCATTACTGTAATATGCAATGCTTCATAACCGGTGGACTTGGGAGAGGAGATCCAATCCCGTAAACGAATGGGGTTAGGGGTAAAATGATCCGTTACAATGGAATATATTTTCCAGGCCAGGAATTTTTCGTTCTCCCTTTCCGATTTATATATGATCCGTATGGCAAACTTATCATAGATCTCGTCATATGATACGTTCTGTACATTCATTTTCCGACGGATGGAGAATATAGACTTCATCCTGCCCTTTATGTCGTAGTCTAATTTTTCTTTGTCCAGTGAATCTTTGATGACTGAAGTGAAATCATCGATGTATTTTTGCTGTTCTTCTTTGGTATGCTCAATCTTCTTTTGAATGTCATAGTATACTTCGGGTTCTGTATACTTAAGACTGAGATCCTCTAACTCAGTTTTTATATTGTACAGGCCAATTCTGTGTGCCAGGGGAGCATAGATATAAAGGGTTTCTGATGCCAGTTTTACCTGCTTGTTTTCCGGCATGGAATCCATCGTAAGCATGTTATGGTAGCGGTCCGCGATCTTTATAATGATCACTCGCACATCATCGTGAAGTGTGAGTAACATTTTACGGAAGTTCTCAGCCTGTTGAGAAATATTGGTGTCCTTATTCAGATGCGCGATCTTGGTGAGACCGTCCACGATCCTTGCAACAGTCTCGCCAAAGAGTCGTTCAATATCATCCAGGGTATATTCCGTGTCCTCAACAACATCATGTAACAGGGCCGAAGCGATAGAAATGGCATCTAAACCAATTTCTGATGCTACGATCTTTGCAACGGCAATAGGATGGAAAACATAGGCCTCGCCAGATTTACGGCGCTGGTTCTTATGTGCATCAACAGCAACGTCAAAAGCTGATCTGATCAGCTTTTTATCTTCTGCTGACAGCGTTTGGTAGCTTATACGAAGAAGTTCTTTGTATTGCTTAGCTATTTCCCGGTTCTCCTTATCAACGACGGCTTCACTCCTCATAACTTAAAATTACCACAATCTTTTGTAGTTACCAACAAAAATCATGCCTTAAGGTTACGTACTCTATTGATCAATGGAGGGTGCGAATAATGCATAAAAACGTAGGCAGGGTGCGGTGTAAGATTACTAAGGCTATTGCGCGAAAGCTTCTTTAAGGAGCTGATTAAAGGAGTGGCTTCGAAGGTAGACTTCGCATAATTATCTGCCTGATATTCAAACCTTCGGGAGATATAGTTCATAGCAAGTCCTGTGAGTTGTGATATGGGGCTGTAAAGAATTCCAAAGCCTATAAGTGCAGCGTGGAAACTTGGAATGTTTACTCCAATAGACATGGATACAGCCGGATTATTGATAAACAAGGACAAGACAAAAAGGGTTAGACCGGTAAGAGTAATTGAAGCTGTCAGGTTTACGATAATATGTTGCCTTTTATAATGCCCAACCTCATGAGCCAATACCGCTACGATCTCGTCTTCGTCCAGGTCGTTGATGAGGGTATCATAAAGGGTAACCCTTTTTTCCTTCCCAAAGCCTGAAAAATATGCGTTCGACTTCGTAGACCTTTTGGAGCCGTCTATGACATAAATATTTTTTAACTCAAATCCTACCTTAAGCGCATACCGCTGAATCTTTTCTTTTAGGCCACCCTCTTCCAACGGTGTTTGCTTATTGAAAAGTGGTACAATGATCCTGCTGTAGAAGAGGTTTATAAAGATGGTAAAAACAGCAATGAGGCCCCATGCGTACAACCAAAAAGAGGTGCCGGCCCATTGAAAGAACCAGATGACTATTGATAAAATACTTCCTCCCAGAATGGCTAGCACAGCCCAGCCTTTAAGCTTGTCAAGGAAAAAGAGTTTTCGAGTGCTTTTATTGAAGCCGTATTGTTCCTCGATCACAAAAGTGTGGTAATAAGAAAAAGGAGTTGTGATAACATCGCTCCCCAACATTATGATACCAAAAAAGAACAGTGCCATAGGGATAGGATGATCTGTATACCCACGCACCAGACTATCTACCCATTCAAACCCGCCAAACCCGAGAAAACAAAGAGTTAGAACGAGTGAAAATGCAGAAGTGATCAATCCAAATTTGTAGTTGGTCTGTTTGTAAGCCTGAGATTTCGTGTAGGCTTCTTCATCATATACATCCGAAAGCTCAGAAGGGATGGGCTCCTTAAATTTTTTGGCGTTCAAATAGTCCATCAGGGTTTCTATCAGAAACTCTGCAATAAGAATTATAAAAATTAAATAGAATAAGGAATTACTGCTCATTTTTTAGCTGTGATTGTTATGTTATCTTCTAGCTAATTTCGCTGGCGTTTTGCTTCAAAGATAAGAATTGCTGCAGAGACCGAGACATTCATAGAATCTATAGAACCTTCCATCGGAATAATAATTTGTGCGTCTGCTTTCGAAAGCCACTCATCAGACAAACCGGTAGATTCTGTTCCCACCACAAAAGCGGTAGCCCCTGTATAATCTGCTTTGGTATAAGCGGCCTTGGCAGATAATGCTGCAGCAAAAATGCTGATTTTGCGCCTTTCTAAAAAGTCAATGATCTCGGAAGTTTCTCCGGTGGCTATAGGGACAGTAAAAACACAACCTATACTAGACCTGATAATATTGGGATTATAAAGATCACTTTTGGGATTGGCAATGATCACAGCATCAAGGTTTGCTGCATCTGCTGTGCGCAGTATAGCTCCTATATTTCCGGGCTTTTCCGGTGCCTCTGCTACCAGTATCAGAGGGTTTTCGGGTAAGAAAAGATTGTTTAGCTCATGCTTCTTTGCCTTGGCTATGGCCAGGACTCCTTCGGTTTTTTCCCTGTAGGCTAGTTTTTGATATACCTCCTTGGAGATCTCTATAAATTCTGGTTCCTTATCAGAATTTTCAAATAGGGATACCACCTCATTTAAAGAAAATAAATCAGAATAAAAAAATATGGAATCAATGCTGTAAATGCCTTCAATGGCCATTTCTAACTCGCGCTGACCTTCTAGAACAAAGGTGCCGGTTTTGAGGCGCTCCTTCTTTTTATATTTTAGCTGCAAGATCTTTTTGACCAATGAATTTTGAGGACTCTCTATGTATTTCACTTCCTGCATTAGAGCAAAAATAGCGCAATCTGTAAACTTTGGATAGATTATCCGACCTTTAAATAAAAAATAGACAGAAATGAAAATCAGAACTTTCATATTCCTTCTCTCTTTAACATCAATTGGTTGCAAAGAAGTTCCTGGAGAAACCGGGAATACACACTCGCCAACAGAAAAAGAAATGGGAGCAGAGGAGGCTTTGTATCCTGTAGAATTACAACAAGTATTCTATGCTCATGGCGGTTTATCTACTTGGAAACAACAGCGCAAACTTTCATTTGATATGCCAAAAAAATCAGGGGTAGAGTCTCATATGATCGACCTTTATACACGTAAGGATATTGTGGAAACCGAGGCATACAAGATGGGTTATGACGGTAGCGATGTTTGGCTGTTAGACCCAAATGAGAATTATAATGGAGATCCGGTGTTCTACCATAATCTGATGTTTTATTTTTATGCAATGCCTTTTGTAC
>JABDQS010000040.1 GCA_013042125.1 Eudoraea sp. | reverse complement strand
TGATATGATGATCCCCTGTGTGATAAAAGTGAAGGGGGTCACCTCTTTAAATGTTGAGCTTGGGTTAGAGGCGGTGCCAATGGGAGAAGTTCAACAAAAGTTATTGAAGTATTTTGCTGAACTGTTTCATGCCCAGCTGTTGGCAGCAGCTAGATAATATAAATAGTAAACCGCGAAAAACCTCGGCGCTCCGTTATAGTATTAGCAGTAAAACACAAAGTTTTGAAGTGATATTATTGGACAAACGCTGTCAATTCCGTCCTGCTCATTACATCCCCTTTCTTTTGATAGGTTTCCTGTTTTACCATGCCCACGCCTTCGGCTATCCAAAGCCTTGAAGGAAAGGTCTTATTCATGCCCATCGCCTTTGTCTGGCTGTCACTGTAGATCACATAACAGTCAAAAGATCCGGCAGAGGTGGTAACCGTTTCCTTTTTCTCTACTTTCCTGTTGACGATATTCACCACCGTTTTCATGCTCATGCCCGCCATGTTCATGGTCATAGTTACGTTAGCATCGGGTAGTGTTTCGCCTACCGTCAGATCATTGGGAATTTCAATATCTGTTCCCGTGATCTCCATTTCCATATCTCCCATCTGCTCTATCATGTTCTCCGGCAATAAGGATTCATAGTCAATGGACACTTTATTGTCCGTACAACTAAAGTTATAGCTTGTATTGTAGATTTCTTTGCCTTTCTCATCGCTTAGCGCAATGTTCATGGTTGCTTGGGTGGTTCCCCCGTTGGTTGCTACTTCCGTAACCTTATAATCCGCTACACCCTCGGTCTTTCCTTTTTTGTTGTAGTTGGTATACTGAAAGGTGGCCCCTTCTTCCATGGGGTAAAATTTACTGCAGTTTTGGCTAAAAACTCCCCCGATAAAAAATACCATCAAACTGAGACTCAACATTATTTTTTTCATAATCCTTTTACTTGAAGCTTCAATTTCAGAAGCAGGTTAGTATGTATAAAATTACTAAAAAAAGATCTTTTTAGATAGAAAAGTGGTCCTTATTATATGTCCAAAATTAGCTGTGAATTCACCTAATTGATTGTGTACACAATAAGGGAGTTCTCCTCGAATTTCCCTACGATCTCTATACTGCGATCATTGTCAAGGTCCGTTAGATCGATCGGGGAACTCGAATAGACAGGGAAGTTGGGAAAGAGAATGGCATTGCTGTCAAAGAGATAGGCCCTTTGTGTTTGTATATCCGTGACACTCACATAGATCTTATCATAAATATAAAAGATCCGTGGCCTTGTATAGACTCCCAGGTCCAGCGAAGCTTTGTTGCCCTTAATGCTGAGTTCATTGTCGTTCATTAAGCTAAGTGTCTTACTGGTGGCATCTATCCCGTGGTCCTCGTTGAGGTTAAAACGGGTTTTGGTTATTTTCCCCTTGCTATCTACAGCGAATAAAGTTCCGGTCTTATCTGTAACTATAAATCTATTATTGTTGAGGTACACCTCATTCTCGGAAAATTCGATCTTCTCAGGAACCGAAACCCTCGTACTGCCTGTCCGATTCAAGATCTTTAGTGAACCGTCTGTCAGCATAAAGACTACATAATCCCTGGATCCAATTTTGAAGTGCTTGGGTGGGTAAAGGATGGCACTTTCTGCTTTTATATAGGCAAAGCCCTTTACGATCTCTCCTTTTCCATTGAACATTTTAATGTCCGTACCCTGAGTGACCACAAATCTGTAATTCCTGTTGTTTTCATAATCAAAAACTGCCAAGGGATTTAAGGCGGCCCCGGAGAAGGATTTATTAAATGGGGGTACTTCCTTCCCATTCCTGTCGAGCACTAAAAATTGATTATTGGTGGTAAAGGCAAGTTGTAAGCGCCCATTTTTATATAGGTCTATTTGTTCAATTCTTCCCTGAACTCGTCCCTCTAACGCTTTTTTCCATACTACCTTTCCTGTTGAGGAGATGAGGTATAGGTTGTTCTCAACATCCTGAACAACGATCTCTTTTTTATCATTTCTGTGATCGGTAACAAATTGAGGTTGGGTTGCCAGGGGCGCATCTAATTGTACTGTAAATAATGGGGAAACTGCATTTCTTTTTCGCGCGGTTGATTTTCTCTTCACAAAGGAATTGAGATGGTAAAAACTGCGATCTGCCACCACCTGGAATGCGACTACATGGTCCGGGAATTTGGCGTCATTATATTGCTGAACAAAGCTTTTAGGCAGATATTCACTAATAACGGATTCGAGTTTTTTATTATTTGCAACAAAGAGCAGACTCGATGCTTCTGCCAGCTCTGTTTTGGCGCTGCTGTAGACCGAAGAATTATCAAAGGTTCTATCACTGTTAATATTACGCAGTATCAATTCCATAAAGCTTTTAGATTCTGTAAAGACAAAAGCATTGTCCAGGATCGTATAATGTGTGATCTTGAAATCCTTAACTAAAGAAGGAAATGCATTTTCCAAAAGTGGGAGCTTGTTTACAATGCCAACTTCCTTCCCCTGATATTCATAAACAGCAGTTCGGTTCTCCTGTAAGAACTCTGAAAGGTCAGAACCTCCATAAGTATTCAACAAAATGGCTCTATTCCTATCCTTATAGACCACCCCAACTTCTTCAACGGTTTGTAATAGAGTTTCCGAAGAAGCTGAATTTGGATATTGTTTTTTTTGGTTGGATGCAAATACGGCATGGTCAGAAAAGGAAATTGATAGTAGTCCATCTGCATCTTCAGGGGCGAGATTAGCCAGAGTATTGATCACCGGCTGGGTATTGGCAAACAAAGTCAGGAGAGCTTGTGAACTATCCTGCACAATCCCAACGCCACTCCATTGCAAAAGGCTTTGTGGAGTACTGAGATCCAGTGCCATCCATGTGGCCAGGTCGGACCATTGCGGTGCGCTAGTGGTATCAATTGAATGCCGGGCGAGAGAGTCCGCTTTGTGAGTATTGATAAATAAGGAAGCAGATTTCCCTGAGACGATGGTTTTAAAAAGAGCTTGTAGATCCTCATCAGGTTTGTTCTCCGGAATATTTGCAATGGTAGTTGCCAGGA
The DNA here is from genome assembly GCA_013042125.1 of Eudoraea sp. Lineage (GTDB taxonomy): Bacteria > Bacteroidota > Bacteroidia > Flavobacteriales > Flavobacteriaceae > Muriicola. The sequence goes on along the minus strand of JABDQS010000040.1, from coordinate 247 downwards.
AGGAGGAATCGGAACTGACATACTCCAGATTTCCATAGGGGGTAGTATAAAACCTCTTATTATCCCGGTGATAGGCGTTTATAGAAATACCCTTGACATTAACGGAATTACGCTGAAAAGGTGAGAGACTATCCTCAGCAATACTGAAATTCTCCGAAGGCGTTATGTATAAATAGGATAGACTATCATCGGCAGAAGGCATTAAAACCAGAATACCTTCGGCTTCTGTTTCCAGTCCATCAAGCAT
>JABDQS010000068.1 GCA_013042125.1 Eudoraea sp. | reverse complement strand
GGATAATTCATTTCAAAAGAATGGATATTTAAACCTAGTAGCAAAAAAAGAATTGTTTGAAGATCAAGGTGAAATAAAACATTATACATCAGCCAGATTAAATTCAAAATTTGCATTCACTTACGGGCGGATAGAGGTTAAGGCAAAATTGCCAGAAGGTGCCGGAACATGGCCAGCCATTTGGATGTTGAACAAAAATATTAATGAAGACGGAGCTTATTGGGATGATCAAGGATATGGCACCGTGAATTGGCCAATTTGTGGTGAGATCGATATACTCGAACATTGGGGAAAGAATCAAGATTATATTTCAAGTGCTGTACATAACGCATCAAGTTATGGGTATAATGTCGAAAATCTTGGGGGTAGAAAAATTGCCAATGCCTCGAACAAATTTCATATTTACTCTCTTGAGTGGACTAAAGAAAAAATGGTGTTTAGTGTTGACGGCGTTGAACACTTTCAATATTATCCGTCAATTAAGAACTCAGAAACGTGGCCATATGATTCTGATTATTATTTAATATTGAATGTTGCAATTGAACCTGATATTGCTCCTAGTTTCGTCGAAAGTCCGATGATCATAGATTACATTAGGATTTATCAATAATCAGGTTCAGAGTGAAAGTAAAGAAATTAAAAAGGCAGGAGAATTCAACGAAATGGTAACAACGTGTATAACCCAAGCTGGTTGGCATACCAAAAAATTATTAATTTGATATCAATAAATTTCGGTGTAACTCCTGAGTATATGTGAACCAGTTCAGGTCATACACGAGACCGTTGTAGGCAATTAAAAACGAACATCGAGAATGACAATAAAACATCTGATTTTTATAGTAAGCATATTAATTTCCTCGAATACATTTGGGCAAGTTAAAACCGACTTCCAACCCAAATTTAAAGAGTCGAAAAAGACTACTCATAAAATAAAAAAAGATCAGAAACACAGCTTTGGTTATTTAGAAGTTTTGGAGAATAGAAAAGATCCGAACAGTAGAACGATTGAAATACCCGTTTATATTTTTAAAAGTCGTAGCGAAAATCCAAAGAAAGACCCTATTATTTACACCGTTGGTGGTCCAGGTTCTACAACTATGCCAACAGCACAATATATGAACTACTATAAATATCTTGATGACAGGGACTTCATTCTTGTAGAACAACGTGGGAACTATTACGCAAAACCACACTTGAATTGTCCCGAATGGTCACAGGCAATCTATGAATCTAATCAGCCGAATTTTGATATCGCCAACTATGACGACCATTTCGAAAAAGCGGCCAAGTCTTGCAAAGAAAGACTTGAACAAAAAGAAATAGACTTAAATGGTTACAATACCAATGAAATTGCAGCGGATATAAACGACTTGATACAAATCTTAGAAATCAAGGAATATAATCTACTTACCATTTCGTACAGTACTAAAATTGCTCAAGTTTTGATGAGAGATTTTCCCCATAGACTAAGGAGTGTTGTAATGGACTCGCCTCTTCCATTAGAAGTCAACTATGACGAAGAGAGCGTTCAGAATCTTTTAGAATCAATTACAAAATTACTTTCCGACTGTGAAAACGATGAAAAATGTAATACAGCCTATCCAAATATAAAAAATCGGTTTTTTGAATATTTAACAGATAAAACCCTAAATCCGTTAACAGTTGAAATCGAAAATCCAAAAAGTGGAGAAATGGAGACGTTTAATTTGAAAGGCGAAGATTTGATAACCGTTTTCACTTCAGCTTCTACTGGAAATATTCCGAACGTTCCATTTGAGATAAATAAACTACTGAACAATGATTTGACTTCTGTAAAAGAAAAACTAACATATTTATTCCGAGAACCAGGCAATGGAGCAGGGTTAGGAATGCGTCTATCTGTTTGGTGTGCGGAAGAAAACCCATTCAATTCTTTAGAGAAAATAGAGAGTGAGACAAACAAGTACCCAGAAGTGAAAGGTCTATCGCCTGCTGTTTTCGACAACAAAATATGCGAAATTTGGAGTGTAGAAAGTGTAGCGGAAATTGAAAATCAAGCAGTCCAAAGCAACGTTCCAGTTTTATTCATAAATGGGGAATATGATAACGAAACACCAGTAAAATGGGTAAAATCAATGACTGATAATTTTGAGAATAGCTATCATTTGATTTTTAAAGGTTGGAAACATACACCAACGACTAATTGGAGTAATCAATGTGCGATGGAAGCAGCAAATGAATTTTTCAACAATCCAAATGACAAACCTAATCCAGAATGCTTAGGACAAATTGGAAGTCGTGAATTTAAAACGGAATAAATTACTGCTTACAACATTGGCTATAAGTAATTGGAGCTAAATAGATAAAACGAAAGTATAAAATTCAAAAAAGGGTCGGTGTTAAATCATAAAGTTGGGGTGTAATATCCCCAACTGCTAATAGCCGGAACCGTTAGATGTAATTTCCCTAGAGTGCGATTTTTTACTATAATAATTTTTATTCTCTGGACAACTTCAAGACATGAAGGCAGTCACGCAATCATGGCATATCTCGAAGGTGCAGAAATTCTAGAAATGAGACTGTTACCAGGAATACACAAAGAATTAGGTTTTTACTTTGGATATGTGAAGCACTCGGGTGATACATCTTGGCTAACAGAGGCAGCACCTTTCTTTTCTGACCTTTTGCTTTTAATCACAACTTCAATGATTTTAGCCAAAGCCAAAACTTCAAAATACTATGATCAGATATTACTTTTTGGGATCATATCTCCGATTGTAGATTTAGTGTACAATTATCAAGGTGGTCTTTGGAGAACTGGTACTGATGTTGCAGACTTACTTGAGATGCTTCCAAGGATTATGGTACACACTTCCTTTTTGTTAGTGATTGTAGCTTCAATTATAATCTTATACTATTATAGAAATATTAGAAGAAACTACACTTAACAACGGCTATAATTCATTGCTGCCTCAAAACTTCCTTATAATTTCCTACATTTAATAAAAACAAGAATTGGCTTATAAGTTGAAAAGCCAAAACCTTTAGCCTTCATTCTAACTAACCTTTAGCTCATGATAAAATTGCTCAGAGGGCCGAACGACAAGAAAAAGTCTTGTAGACCTTTTATAATGAGGAGCAAGGTGGTGCGCTGGCCAGAAAAGTAAAAGTTATGATTAAGTTTTTCAGACACATACGAAAGCGACTACTCTCTGAAAACCCGCCTGGCGGACGGGCAGGCAAATTCAGTAAATATCTGATCTATGCCATCGGAGAAATTGTACTTGTGGTTATTGGTATTTTGATAGCGCTACAGGTAAATAATTGGAATGAAAAACGAAAAAATGAAAACCTGTTTAAAGTCACCTTAGATCACCTTTATACGTCTATTAAAGTAGATTTAGACATACTTCACTATTATCAAAATACTATTAAAGATCAAATTGTTATGATTGATGAAATTATCGAAAATGCAGACAATATTGAATCTCAATTTTTGATTAATATGCTGTTTTATATTGAAACTGATCCAAATCTTTATAGCTCTGAAACATCATTTCATTTGTCTAATTTAAGATTTGATCCCAGCAATAAAACTCAAAATAATGTAGCGAAAAGAATTACCACCTTTTTAAATAATGAATGGTGGAATGATTATTTTTCGAGTAGCAATAAAAGAAGAGAAAATTACATTGAACCAATATTGAAAGAGGCAGAAATTCCCATTATTCTGGCTTCATTTGGATTTAGTCCTATTGACAACATACCATTGTATACTCATATTTTTGGTCAAAAAGATATTGATGATGTAAGGCGTCTAAATAAATCAAGGAAATTTCAAAATGCCCTTAACACTTTAAAAGCGAACAAAATATTTCTTAGAGACGGCCTTATTACTTTTATTGAAGATCGCAAATTCATGCTCGCTGATATTAAAAAATACTACCCTGAGGTACAGATGCTATTTGAAAATATTGGTATAGTTGGCAATGCGTTAGAAACAGGATGGTTTAAGTCTGTACCTATGACTCTGATTGATGAAAAGGAAGCAATCTGGGAAATAAAAATTCATCTTAATAAAGGTCGATTTAAATTCAGGGCTAATGACAGTTGGACGCAAAATTGGGGAGAAAATTCTTATTCCTCAGGAAGTCTTCAAATGAATGGCAGGGATATTCCAGTAGAAGAAGGCTTTTATCTTATTAGAGTTAATTTAAGTAATAATGATTATTCAATAAAAAGCATTAATAAAAACTCTGGGAACTAATTCTTGATAAACTTCAGGTGATTAAACAGCTTTTACAGGATTTATAGATGCATCAGGTGTAAAGAAAAAAAGGCTGACAACGGCTGTACGTGTCCGCCTCCCTTCCCTCCGTACCAGACTTCGGAAGGTGGATAGGAGGAGAGTCATAACCAAAACTATGAGCAAAAAGTTGATAAACTTAAAGATGATTTGGTTCATAAGAATGCTAAATAAAACAATTAATTATGTCACTTAAAAATGTTCAGAAGGCTTACGAGAAAGTTGGAGCAGAAGATCCCCTTTGGGCAATTCTCACAGACAATAAAAAACGTGGAAATAAATGGGATCCAGAAGAATTTTTTGAGACGGGGAGAAATGAAATAAACTCTGTAATTGCCTATCTAGAAAGCATTGATGTTAAGATCAACTATGGCAATGCATTCGATTTCGGTTGTGGTGTAGGCAGATTAACTCAAGGTCTTTGTTACCACTTTGATAAAGTTACGGGAGTGGATATTTCCGACAGTATGATTGCCGGTGCCAATAGATATAATAAATTCGATAAAAAATGCTCTTACATTACTAACACTGAACCTAACTTAAAATGTTTAAGTAGCAACACTTTTGATTTCGTATACACAAATATAGTGTTGCAACATATGGCGCCGCGCTATCAGGTTGAATACATCAAGGAATTTTTCCGTATACTAAAGCCTGGCGGTAAAGCACTATTTCAGGTACGCACCCCAATTGGCAGCAGCCCAAAGCCAGGATCACTTGCAGAAAAGATACACAACTTCAGAAAGGAAAGGTTAAAACCATTTTGGAAATCTATCCGTGGCCGTCCGCCAATCCAGGTGCACACAATTTCACCCCAGATAGTGGAGCAGATTATTGCAGAGTGTGGTGCTACAATTCTTGATGTAAAAGTAGTAGATAAAAGAGCCCGAAGGTGGCATAAGAATCTGCGTTATTGTGCAAAGAAGCCTATATAATATTGCTTTTCTTGCTTTATTGAACTAAAGGCCGATTCCACCCCCGGTGATATCAATCCAGTCTCTTAAAAAATACCAAGGAATATTCAGAATTGACTTGGATGGCTCTTTGTTAAACCATTCCCGATAGCTATCGGGGCAGGGTAAAATTTTTCTCAACGATTTAAATCCCTGACCTCGTGCATCCTACAGTTAAATCCCCTACCTTTAGGAGATAATAACCAATAAAAAACCAACCAATGAAAAATCTAGTATTTTGCCTGGGGGCAGTGGCCCTTCTGGCCCTTACGTCCTGTAAACAAGCTGCTCCTGCTGAGGAGATGGCCAAAACTGAAACCCCGGACTACGCAGCATTTGAAGCCAAAGTAGCCGTGATCTCTGCCTTTTACAAGGCGTATTCAGAGGAAGACATGGAAACACTTAGCAATATGCTTTCGGATACCTTGCAATGGAGTCCACCGCAATACAACGGAAACCAATGGCTTGGGAAAGAAGACCTTCTGGCGGCTCTGAAGAACTATCATGATAATTTTGAAGACATCCAATGGACATCCGGGGTCTCTACTCCTCAAACCTCAGAAGGAGGATATTGGTCCGGATCCGTTTTTCCTGAGGGAAGTGCTACCAGCACACCCAATGATATCAGAGTTTATGGCACCTGGAATGCCACTCATACGGAGACAGGCAAACCTATAGGGGCAAAATTCTTTGCCCTGATCACTGTAAACGAGGAAGGCAAGATCTCAAGCGCCTCTGATTATTTTGATGTAAACGGACTGGCAGTACAGATAGCAGGAGAATAAACAAGACCTTTTGGTAAATAGTAAAATATGGCCCCATAATGGGGCCATAGTATTTATAAATCCCCTAGCTTTAAAGGGAAAGAATTACAGAATTAATCTTATGCCATGGCAGAACAAAAAGACTTAGACTTTACATACACCACCATCGATGAGATCTTCCGCCTGAGCATGGGCGAAACAGGAGACTACAGCGGTGCAAAATACGATGGGGATTTCACCATGTCATTAGAGGAGGCCCAAAAGGCAAAACACAAATTCATTGCAGATAGCCTCAACATTACCAAGGATAGCAAGGTCCTGGACATGGCCTGTGGGTGGGCACCATTTACCCGCTATATTACCCATGAAAGGGGCGCAAATAGTATAGGACTAACCCTTTCTCAGGGACAGGCAGATGCCTGCCAGAAAAATGGCTATAATGTGCTGGTTAAGGACTGCAGAAAGGTAACGCCTGAAGATTTTGGCACCTTCGATGCCATTACCTGTATAGGCGGCCTGGAGCATTTCTGTTCTGTGGAAGAATGGCAAGCGGGTAATCAGGAGAAGATCTATAGCGACTTTTTTAAGACATTATATGAGCTGTTGCCCGTAGGTGGTCGTTTTTATATGCAGACCATGACCTTTAGCAAAAATATGATCCCCTTTGAGGAATTAGATGTAAAGGCCGATAAAGATTCTGCCGCATACATCATGGCACTCATGGTGAAACAATTTCCAGGCTCCTGGTTGCCCTATGGCCCTGAAATGGTCATAAAATGCGCAGAACCGGGCTTTAAACTTATCTCAAAAAGCAGTGGGCGACTAGATTATATTGAGACCATTGCCCAATGGCGGAAGAAATTCAGGAAATTCAATCTTAGGAAATACTGGTTGTACCTGTCGCTTATTCCAAGATATTTCACCGATCTGGAATTCCGTCACCTGGTGGCGATCTTCAGGGTAAGCCCTAATAAGGTCTGCTTTGAAAAAGAAGTGATGGATCACTACAGATTGGTTTTTGAAAAAGTGTAGAGAGTAAAAAATCGTTTTTAACCCTGATAAAATTGGCAGTAATGGCAAGACCTGCAACTAAAACTGAATTGCTTAATAAGAGTGAGACTACATTTCAATACCTGTACGAATTAATTGAAGAACTACCTCCTGAGGAACAACAAAAAGGGTTCCCGGAAGGGATCATGAACAGGAATATTCGCGATGTCCTCATGCATCTTCATCACTGGCACCTAATGCTGTTAGAATGGTATAAAATAGGAATGACTGGTCAGAAACCGGCGATGCCTTCAAAAGGGTATACATGGAAGACCACGCCCGACCTGAATCGATGGATACAGCAGAATTATCAGGATGTTCCCCTGAAAGAAGCAAAGCAACTTTTAAAAGAAAGTTACCGGGCCGTGCAGAAAATTATAGACCAACATACGAACAAAGAATTATTTGAAAAGAAAAGGTACAAATGGACAGGTAGCACCTCGATGGGCGCTTATTTGGTATCATCAACATCGAGCCACTACGAATGGGCCCTAAAATTGATCAAAAGAGCAAGAAAATAAAAATGGAAATCCTTTACTACTATGAGAACTATTTTAAGATACTGTACTTTTATATTTATGATACTTGTTGGAATGGGACTCTCCAATTGTGAGACCAACAAAGAGAATGAACTGTTAGATCGCATTTCAAAATTGGAAAATGAAGGTCAGCTCGTTGTTCAGATCGCGGAATTAGTAATTGATCCAAACAAGCTGGAGGCCTATACAGTTTTACTACAGGAAGGAATTAAGGCTTCGGTAGAGATAGAACCCGGCGTGCTTTCCCTGTACGCGATGGCAGATAAAGAGCAACCCAATAAGATTACCGTGGTTGAGATCTATGCAGGTATGGCTGCCTACGAGTCTCATATTACCTCCCCCCATTTCTTAAAATATAAGAATGGCACATTAGCCATGGTAGAATCGCTTGTACTTACCAGAACCATCCCTATCATTTTTGCGGCAAAGTCCAATTAATATCACCCTTAAAATCAAAAAAAGGTGACCCATTTACGGATCACCTTTTATCATTTTAAATATTCTATTAAACCTTCGTAGTTTAGTTCAGATCAAATCTGTCCAGATTCATTACCTTGTTCCAGGCCTTTACAAAGTCGTTCACAAACTTGTCTTTGGCATCATCACAGGCATATACTTCAGCCAGGGCACGAAGTTCTGAATTAGAACCAAAGATCAGGTCTGCACGGGTAGCCGTCCAATTCAGAGAATTTCCTGTTTTGCGGTCATAGGCTTCAAAAATCTCTTCATCGCCATCCATGGATTTCCACTCCTTGTTCATGTCCAGCAGACTTACAAAGAAATCGTTGGTGAGGGTTCCGGGACGGTCTGTAAATACCCCGTGCTTAGAACCGTCGTAATTGGCGTTCAATGCACGCATTCCCCCTACCAATACGGTCATCTCAGGAGTGCTAAGCGTCATAAGCTGAGCTTTGTCTACCAACCACTCTTCAGTTTTCACCGATGATTTTTGTTTCAGGTAATTTCTGAATCCGTCTGCGAAAGGTTCCAGTACTTCAAAGGCCTCAGCATCTGTCATTTCTTCCGTGGCATCTGTACGACCCGGTGAGAAAGGAACATTTACGGCATGACCGGCATCTTTAGCGGCTTTTTCAACAGCAGCACATCCTCCTAAAACGATCATATCTGCCAGGGATACTTTCTTGTTTCCACTTTGAGCTCCATTGAAATCCTTCATGATCCCTGTAAGGGCGTCTAATACTTTGCCTAATTGCACGGGATTGTTAACCTCCCAGTGATTCTGAGGAGCAAGACGAACGCGTGCACCGTTGGCACCACCTCTCTTATCCGATCCTCTGAAAGTGGAGGCCGAAGCCCATGCTGAACCTACCAGTTCCGGAACGGACAAGCCGGTAGCCAGGATTTTCTTTTTCAGATCTTCAATATCGTTCTTACCGATCAATTCGTGATCTACGGCCGGAACAGGATCTTGCCAAATCAGGTCTTCCTTAGGGACTTCCGTTCCCAGGTATCTGGAAGTTGGCCCCATGTCTCTGTGGGTTAATTTGTACCATGCTTTTTGATATGCTTCCTTGAATTCCTCAGGGTTTTCCAGGAATTGTCTTGATATTTTCTCATACGCCGGATCCATCCTCAATGACAGGTCTGTAACAAGCATAAAAGGTGCATGTTTCTTGTTTGGGTCCTGAGCGTCTGGTACGGTACCTTCACCGGCCCCATCTTTGGGCTTGTACTGCCACGCACCAGCCGGACTCTTAGTAAGCTCCCATTCATAGTTGAAAAGGTTCTCCAGGTACTTATGACTCCATTTGATAGGCGTATCTGTCCAGGCACCTTCCAAACCACTTGTAATAGTATCTGTACCAACTCCGGTCTTAAAATTACTCTTCCATCCAAGGCCCTGCATTGTTATTGGCGCTCCTGCAGGCTCTGACTCCAAAAATTCTGCATCATTTGCAGCACCATGCGTTTTTCCGAAGGTGTGCCCCCCGGCGATCAAGGCAACAGTCTCGTAGTCATTCATTGCCATACGTCCAAAGGTTTCGCGTATATCATGAGCAGCAGCAACAGGATCCGGATTGGCATTCGGGCCTTCAGGATTAACATAGATCAATCCCATATGAGCAGCTCCCATTTGTTTTTCCAATTCTCCTTTTTCGTTGTAGCGTTCCTTGTTCCCGAGCCATTCGGTTTCAGAACCCCAATAAATATCTTCTTCCGGCTGCCAAATGTCTTCGCGGCCCCCGGCAAATCCGTACATGGGTAATCCCATAGATTCATGAGCAACATTCCCGGCAAGGATCAACAAGTCTGCCCATGATAGCTTTTTGCCATATTTCTTTTTAATGGGCCATAGAAGTACTCTTGCCTTATCGAGGTTGGCATTATCGGGCCAACTGTTCAGAGGGGCAAATCGCTGGGCTCCGGTACCACCACCTCCACGACCATCTGCGATACGGTAAGTTCCGGCTGCATGCCAGGCCATTCTGATAAAGAAAGGTCCGTAGTGGCCGTAATCTGCTGGCCACCAATCCTGTGAATCGGTCATCAGGTCCGTAAGATCTTTTTTTACTGCTTTCAGATCAAGGCTTTTGAATTCTTTGGCATAGTCGAACTCCTTATCCATTGGGTCAACTAACTCTGAGTGTTGACGCAGAATACTAAGATTCAGGGAGTTGGGCCACCAGTCTTGATTTGTGGTACCCCCACCGGCTGTTTGCCTGAGTTCGCCGTTCAAAAAAGGGCACATGCTTTCATCATTGGCATTGTACGTATTCCCGTTGGCTGAACCGCTCCTATTTTTTAATTCTTCCATGATTATGTTGTATTTTGTCGTTATGTGTATTCATCAAATTTACCAAATGTTTGCTTATACAATGAACATTTTGCATTGATAAAAACTATAGCTCATGCTTAATTCCGATAGCTGTTAAATGATCCTTAAATGAGGTTGCATTCTCAAACATTAAACCCTGTAAATATACTAATTAGTAAGCCTTAAAACGCCCAGCTATAAATTCAAATCATGGAACAATCTTCATCCGCATTATCTATTATTCCTGTCCTACCCTCATCAGATATTGCACGCGACCTAAAATGGTACGAAACTTATACCGGGTTTACCTATGCCTTTGGTGACAAAGGCTATGTTGGTTTGAAACGCGATAATCTAGAATTCCATTTACAGTTCCACCACGGGAATGAGGATGACCCCATCACAGGAGGTTCGGTAATGAAGATCTTTGTAACAGATATTCAATCCTATTTTGAAGAATTTGTAAAAAGAGGCACTATTACAAAAGATAAACTACGCCTAAATACCCCTTGGGGTACCCATGAGTTTGGTTTTTATGATCTGAATAAGAATGGGATTTTTATTGTTCAAGACGTATGAGATCCGAACCACCATTTAAAAAATATGTTGCCTTATTACGAGGTATGAATGTGGGAGGACACCACAAACTACCTATGGCCGAACTGCGC
>JABDQS010000029.1 GCA_013042125.1 Eudoraea sp. | reverse complement strand
TGATCAAACCAGTAAAGAGGACTTTACCAAGGCTATGAACACATGGCTTAGCGATCCTCAGCCGGAAAAGGCAAGAATGCGAGGTGCGCTGAGGAGGTTTGGTGTGATGCCGTATCAACCTTATTCTAAGGAGTCCATAAGGGACATTGCAGCCTATCTGTATGATACGGATTTACCCCAACCAGATTGGTTTGAGGAACATTTTCAAAAAGGTCATAGCCAGGGAAAAGGAATGGGCAAAGGAAAAGGAATGGGGAATGGAAAAGGAATGAGGAATGGAAAAGGAATGGGCAAGGGAAATATGCAGATGGAGGATGATGATACGTATATTGGAGTACCGGATTACTACGGTGAAAAAGGGATGGAAATTGCGATGGCCACCCAGGGAGTTCTCGGTAAGAACCTGATGACGGCCATTCAGGAAAAAGGGACCTCAGGAGCAATTGGTTTTTGTAAAACTCAGGCTACAAGACTTACAGATAGCATGGGCATTATGAAAAATGTCCTGATCAAACGGGTCACGGATAAACCAAGAAATCCATCGAACCTGGCTGGTGAAGAAGAGCTCGGTTTTATGACTGCTTTTAAACGACAGGTTGAGATCAAAGGGGATATTCGCCCTATTACAAAAGCAGTGGACGATGAGGTATATTTCTATTACCCCATAGTCACTAACGCCATGTGTCTTCAATGTCATGGCACCCCCAATAAAGTAATTCCAACACCTGTTTTGGAAACCTTGTCTGCCTTGTATCCAGAGGATAAGGCCACGGGTTATGATATAGAACAACTAAGGGGCATGTGGCGTATCCAATTTGTTAATGAACGCACGGAATAGAACGTTTTTTTAAGTTAAAAGAGTATTTCGTCATTATCAATACTAATTTTACTGATTCCTATGAGAAAGCTATTTTTCATTTTCTCTCTTGTTTTGATTATTCAGGGCTGCAAACACCAAAAAAATGCTGAGTCACATTGGAATTATGAGGGAGAAACAGGACCTGAACATTGGGCAATGATCGAAGAAAACTCAGAATGCGATGGATTAGCACAATCACCTGTCAACATCGTGAATTATGAGAGGGAAAAAATCGGTGGAGCATTGCAAATTTTCTATGCTGACAGCACTCACATTTTTGACGTGGTAAATAATGGTCATACTATCCAATATAATTTTGCGGCCGGTGATTACATAGAGATAGATCGGAACAGATACGACCTGAAGCAATTCCATTTTCACGAACCGGCCGAGCATTTGATAGAAGGGATTCGCTATCCTTTGGTCATCCACCTTGTACATAAGAATTCAGCAGGCGAGTATGCAGTCCTTGCGATCATGGCCAAGGAAGAAAAAAGCAGTGAACCATTTGATTTTTTAGAAAGTTACCTGCCTATTGAACATGGTGATACTATATTGGTGGACCTGGCCTTTGATATGAACTTGAATCTACCCGCTAGCAGAGCGTATTTTAGCTATACGGGATCTTTGACCACCCCACCCTGCACAGAAAATGTGAAGTGGTTTATTTTTAAAGAACCTATTACCGTATCCCTTGAACAGGTAGAAGCCCTCAGAACGCTAATGCCTCTGAACAATTACCGCAATGAACAGGCACGGAATAACAGGGTAATTTTGCTTTCAGAGTAAGCATGAAATAAAGAAAATAATCATACACTGGAAATAATTAATTGATGAAAAACATTGGCCTTATTGGCGGAACTTCCTGGCATTCTACGATCGTATATTACCGGCTTATCAATGAGATGGTTGGTGAAACTATAGGTGCCCAGGGAAATCCCGAACTACTCATATATTCCATCAACATTGAACTTATGCGTGAACAGAATGCGGAAAAGATCAATGCAAAGTACCTGGAGGTAGCTCAAAAACTGCAAAAGGCTGGAGCGAAAGCTTTGGTGATCTGTGCCAATACTCCGCATATGACCTATGCACATGTTCAGCCTAGAATTGAGATCCCCATTTTACATATAGCAGAGGCCACAGGCAGGGAAGCCGACCGACTTGGAG
>JABDQS010000025.1 GCA_013042125.1 Eudoraea sp. | reverse complement strand
TACCTTCTTCTTGGTAATTCCTTTTCCGGCAAGTTGTTTTGCATCTTTTTCGGAGAATTCAATCATGTTTTAATAATTTATCAATCGCATTGATGGCCGTTTCAAGCCTTGTTTTTTTGTCGCCTTTTAAGGTAATAAAATTCCGTTGATGCTTTTCCAGGGTGTTCTTAAAATACATATACATTTTTTCACGCTCATTGGGTTTATCCCTTAGATCATCTTTTATCCAGGGCGTATCTATTGCTGTAAGCAAGTATAGATCATAACTGTTTTGTAAAGCGTATTTCTCAAGTAATGGATCTGTATAACCGAGATAATAGGCATCGGAGTAGACTTTAGTTTCCAATAGATCCGTATCACAGATCAATAGTGAATCTACTTTGGTGGTATATTCATTTTCTAATCGCATTTGTCCTTCAGCAATAGGTAAAAGATCATGTGGTTCACAAGTTTTTTGTTCTCTGTTCCATTTCTCCTGTAAATATTCTCTCGCATATTCCGGTACCCAGAGGGTGTTGTAATGTGCTGCCAGTTGTTTTGAAAGTGTAGTTTTTCCGGTTGATTCGGGTCCGAATAGAACTACCTTGACGATGTCTGAAGGGTGTTGTCTAAGTCTTTCTTCCATGCCATGTAGCCTTGTATTGCTAAAACGGTAAAGATAAGGTATTGTAAGGAAAGCATTCCCCATCCGCGGTAGGCATATAAGGGAACGGTGATAATATCTGCCAGGATCCAGAGTGTCCAGTTCTCCAACTTTTTATTTGCCATATACCACATGGCTGTAAAGAAGATTCCCGAAGTAAAAATATCTATATAATTCGTGAAATTAAGTTCGGTGCCAAATATTCTATACACGCCATAAGTAATTACCATGGTTAATACAAAAAAGATAAATCCAACTTGTTTTTCTCTGAAATTGGTCCTTGAGATCCTCACTACTTTCTTATTGTGTTTTACTCTTGCCCAATTCCACCATCCATAGATGCTCATGATAGAGTAATAAAAATTCATCATCATATCCCCAAAAAGAGCGTCTATATAAAAAAGGTAAACGGTGATCACAGTAGCGATCAAGCCTGTGGGATACACTAAAATATTCTCCTTTTTTGCATATACCACGCTGGCAATTCCAAAGAAAAATGCAATAGCCTCCAGGGCTATAAGGGAGAATTCCCTGTTCTTATATGGATCGAGGAAAAAATCAAAGATGGGTTCCATACTCACTGCGATCTGATTTAACTAAAATCCTGTTCTAATGCATATGCGCAGGTAAAACCTGCCAGCTCAAGAAAATAGATCTTAAATGATGATAGTTCCCCATTTAAGGTAATGACACCCGTGGTTTCACCCTCTTCCATCGTAAAATCTTCTATGTTGATATTGTTTAGAAAACTTAAGCCAAGGGTAGAATTGATCTTGTAAAGTGATTCTTTGGCGCCCCATACCACCGTCAGTTTCCTGATCAGATGTAAAGGATCAGATAAAGAACCATATTCTTCTATTGGAGTAAACTTATGAGCTATTTTCAGGATCTTTTCGCGTTGCTTTTCTATATCAATTCCAACAGGCATCTCCGTACTTACTATGATCCCTGAAAAATTATATGAATGTGTAATAGAAATATAGGTCCTATCATTCAAGTGTGGCTTACCAAGGCTATCATAATAAAGGTCTTTATCCTGATACCCTTCTATGGCCAATAAATGCCGGATACTCAGAAAGCCCCTGCGGTGTAATTCAGATTTCATTCCCTCTAAACGCTGCTGGCAAGGGGGGGTTAAAAAAATACCCCGGGCCAGTTCCTCTTCACTTTCGGTGATCTCCCAAATATGAACCCTGATGGTGTCACTTACTGTTATTGTTTTGTAAAGAGGCATGGGAATTTTTAAGTTATCACTATCTTTGAGGCTCAAAAAAAAAGGCGGATTTCCGCACGCTAACGAAAGTAAAAATAAAAAAAGAGATGAGCACTAAAACCATGCCCTATGTACCTTATAAAGTGAAAGACTTATCACTTGCTGCCTGGGGAAGAAAGGAGATAGAACTTGCCGAAGCTGAAATGCCGGGATTAATGTCATTAAGAGAAGAGTATAAAAAGGAACAGCCTCTCAAAGGAGCTCGTATCGCAGGATGCCTTCATATGACCATTCAGACAGCTGTTTTGATTGAGACCCTGGTGGCCCTTGGTGCAGATGTAACCTGGAGTTCTTGTAACATTTTTTCTACGCAAGACCATGCCGCTGCGGCTATTGCAGCTGCCGGTATTCCTGTCTATGCCTGGAAAGGGATGAATGAAAAGGAATTTGACTGGTGTATAGAACAAACCTTGTTTTTTGGGGAGGATAGAGCACCACTAAATATGATCCTTGATGACGGAGGTGATCTAACCAATATGGTACTGGATCAATATCCGGAATTGGCCGCAGGTATTAAAGGATTGTCTGAAGAAACAACAACCGGAGTGCACAGATTATACGAACGTGTTAAAAATGGCACCCTTCCAATGCCAGCGATCAATGTGAATGATTCGGTCACCAAGTCAAAATTCGATAATAAATATGGATGTAAGGAAAGTGCGGTAGATGCCATCAGAAGAGCTACTGATACCATGCTTGCCGGGAAAAAAGTTGTTATTGCGGGCTATGGGGATGTTGGTAAAGGAACTGCTGCCTCCTTTAGAGGAGCAGGTGCCATAGTTACCGTAACGGAAATTGATCCTATTTGTGCCCTGCAGGCCTGTATGGATGGTTATGAGGTAAAAAAGTTGGAAACAGTGGTTGCCAACGCCGATATCGTTATCACTGCAACCGGCAATAAAGATATTATCAAAGAAAAGCACTTCCGTGCCATGAAAGATAAGGTCATTGTTTGTAATATTGGTCATTTCGACAATGAAATTGACATGGCATGGTTAAATGGTACTTATGGAAATACCAAAGATGAAATTAAACCTCAGGTAGATAAATATACCGTAGACGGCAAGGATATAATTGTTTTGGCAGAAGGCCGACTCGTTAACCTCGGTTGTGCAACGGGTCATCCCAGTTTTGTGATGAGTAATTCTTTTACCAATCAGACCCTTGCACAAATTGAGCTTTGGAAGAACAGCAAGAAATATGAGAATGATGTATATATGTTACCCAAACATCTGGATGAAAAGGTAGCTCACTTACATTTGTCTCGTTTAGGTGCTGAGCTTACTGAATTGGATGAAGAACAAGCCAGCTATATAGGGGTTCCAAAGAATGGTCCTTTTAAGCCGGATTATTACAGATATTAATAGATAGAGAATAGTTTATAAAAAAAGCTCTTGAGAAATCCAAGAGCTTTTTTTATTTGTTTTGTAGTGCGTTCTTATGCCTGAAACGGCTCAATAGAGACAAAAGATTTGCCACCCGACTTTTTCTCGAACTTAACGAGTCCGTCTACCCTTGCGTGTAAGGTATGATCCTTACCAGCGTACACATTCTCACCCGGATTATGTTTGGTGCCTCTTTGTCTTACGATAATATTTCCGGCAGCAGCGGCCTGGCCACCAAAGATCTTAACTCCTAATCGTTTAGATTCTGATTCCCTACCGTTCTTGGAACTACCTACACCTTTTTTATGTGCCATAATTCTAAATTTTTGTGAGCAAAGCTCTTTTCTTATTTACTTAATGCTGCTATAAGATCTGCTTTCTTCATAGAAGAGATACCTTCAATACCTTTAGCTTTTGCCATTTCTTTTAGCTCTGCTACGGTATTTTTACTTAGATCTACAGTTTTCTTTACTTCTTTAGGGGCCGCTGCTTTAGCTTTGGGAGCCGCTTTTTTAGGAGCCGCCTTCTTTACTGCTGCTTTTTTAGGAGCTTCCGCTTCTACCTTAGGAGCCGCTGCTTTGGCTTTAGGAGCTGCTTTTTTAGGAGCCACCTTGGCAGCTTCTTTTTTAGGAGCTTCCTTTTTTGCTCCTTTAGCAACAATACCTTCAATATGTATCTCCGTCAAATATTGACGATGTCCGTTTTTTGTTTGGTATCCTTTACGTCTTTTCTTCTTAAAGACAATTACTTTGTCACCTTTCAGGTGCTTAACGATCTTTGCCTCTACGGCAGCACCGTCTATAGCCGGGGCGCCAATAGTGATGTTCTTACCATCTTCTAAAAGAAGAACATTGTGAAAAGAGACTTTCTTTCCTTCTTCTTCCTTTAAACGGTGAACGTACACTTTCTGGTCTTTCGCAACCTTAAATTGCTGCCCTGCTATTTCTACAATTGCATACATAGCGTATCTATTAATGATTAATCCTGTAAGTTCTCTAGCTTCTTGAGAATACTAAGGAACTTTTAGGAGGGTGCAAATATACTGCTAAATTGGTAATTCACAAGCGATTTAAAACAAAATCCCTTATTGAGAAGAAGTGTTTTTGCTCGACTTAAATAATTGCATAAAACTCAGGGTAAGTACAATAGTCGTTGCAAATCCCATAATAGCTACCGTAAAGAACACTATTGCCTCAAAACTCTCAAAATTACTGAACCACTGAGAGGACAAATGTTCCAAAAATGCCGGATCTATCTCCGTGGAATAGATTGCAAAGAATATTGTAAAAATAAGGGTGGCCACGAATCCGGTAACAATACCAGCCTTAAAACCGGTGGCATAGGAAAATTTTTCTTTTTCTTGTATTCTCAAGTATTTTATAGCCTCATAGATCGCAAAGCCTGTGATGACTCCATTAAATAAACTGTAAAATACATTGGTATGGAGATCCACAAGGGACAGGATCAAAAAATAAGCAATAAGACTACCGCTTGCGGCAATACCAAAACGAATTGGAAGAGCTATTTTCATCATAGGTTTACGTGGTTATTATACATTGCTCAAAATATGAAATTAACGTTAATATAGCTGTTAATTCTTGTTAAAGCTATGGGAATTTTTATATTTACACTACTTAATTAAAATCACCTCCTCGGGTGATGCAATTCAGCAAATACAAACATACACTTCATATTAATTAATTACAAAACACATGAGAAAAAGAAAATTATTAGGGCTGGGTTTGTCTTTATTCTTCCTGGCTTTGACAACCAACGCCCAGGAGGTTGCCTATGAGGAATACGACCTGGATAATGGGTTACATGTTATCCTGCATCAGGATAATACAGCCCCGGTAGTAACTACCTCCGTAATGTACCATGTTGGTGGGAAAGACAGAACCGAGGGTAGAACAGGATTTGCCCATTTATTTGAGCACCTGTTGTTTGAAGGCACAAAGAACATAGAAAAAGGTAAGTGGTTCGAAATAGTATCCTCCAATGGAGGGCAGAACAATGCCAATACCTCTCAAGACAGGACCTACTACTATGAGGTCTTTCCTTCCAATAACCTGGAATTGGGATTATGGATGGAATCTGAGCGAATGTTACATCCTATAATCAACCAGGATGGGATAGATACGCAACAAGAAGTTGTCAAAGAAGAGAAAAGGCTTCGGTATGATAATTCCCCGTATGGGCAATTATTGCCTGTACTAGGTGAGAATCTTTTTAAGGTTCACCCATACAAGGATCCAAACATCGGGTACATGGAAGATCTGGATGCGGCAAGTTTAGAAG
>JABDQS010000023.1 GCA_013042125.1 Eudoraea sp. | reverse complement strand
ATACAGCCCTTGCCATAGAGGACATCTCATTTAAATATGAGAAAGATTGGGTACTTCAAGGGTTTTCCCTGGAGGTGCCAAAAGGAAAAACCGTAGCCCTCGTGGGCCAGTCCGGGAGTGGAAAAAGCACAATTACGAATCTTGTGACCCGTTTTTACGATGTTGATAAAGGAGAGATCAAGATAGATGGAGTGCCCATTAAACAAGTATCAAAAAGATCCTTGCGAAACCTAATGGGACTGGTAACTCAAGATTCCATTCTTTTTAATGATTCGGTTAGGAATAACATAGCGCTTGGCAAAGAGAATGCAACAGAGGCAGAGATCATGGAAGCCGCCAAAATAGCGAATGCACACGAATTTATACACCAACTACCCAACGGATACGATACAAATATTGGTGATAGTGGAAATAAATTAAGTGGTGGCCAAAAGCAACGACTTTCCATTGCGCGGGCGGTTCTAAAAAATCCTCCTATAATGATCCTGGATGAAGCTACCTCCGCTCTTGATACGGAAAGCGAACGTTTGGTTCAGGATGCCCTGGAAAAGTTAATGAAGAACCGCACATCTCTGGTAATTGCTCACAGATTATCAACCATTCAGAATGCAGATACTATTATAGTGCTCGAAAAAGGAAAGATCATTGAACAAGGTACCCATGAGATATTGTTAAAGAAGAAAGGTGTATACCATAAATTGGTTGCCATGCAATCGTTTTCCTGAATGCAATTTTCTCCTTTAGATCTGATGAATCGATTAAATGGCTATTTTAGAAGATATAGGACAGGCCATTAAACCTTTAAACTAAATTAGCGTCTTACTGGAATAACAGACTGACTTTGATTGCTGAAGAAACCTTAGTAAAAGAACTAAAGCAAAGAGATACCCAGGCAAAGGCTTTTGAGGTGCTTATTTCAACCTACAAAGAGCGTTTGTATTGGCATATCAGGCGAATTGTGCTCGATCATGATGATGCGGATGATGTGTTGCAAAATACTTTTATTAAAGTATACAGGAATATAGAAAAGTTTAAGGGGGATAGTAAATTGTACTCCTGGATGTATAGGATAGCGACCAATGAGGCCCTAACGTTCTTAAAAACTAAATCAAGAAAACTCGGCGTAAGCAGCGATGAGTTTATTGAACGGAAAGCAAATACGCTGGAGGCGGATGTTTATTTTGAAGGAGATGCCATCCAGTTACTATTACAGCAGGCCATTGCTCGTTTGCCGGAAAAGCAAAAATTGGTCTTTAACATGAAATATTTTGAGGAATTAAAATATGACGAGATCTCAGAAATACTGGATACATCGGTTGGGGCATTAAAAGCCTCCTACCATTTAGCCGTTAAGAAAATAGAGAGCTTCCTTGAGAATAATTAAACCATCTTGTGGAAGAAGTGTCAAACCTAAACAATGAAAAAGATACCAAAAAAGAACAGTTTTAAAACCCCTTCCGGATATTTCCAAGGGCTCACAGAGCGCATACAGGAAAGGATGCAGGAAGAAGATGCCCAAAAATTTCCCGGGAAGGAAGGGTTTGCGGTTCCTGATACATATTTTGACAATCTTGATAAAGAGATTCTGGCGAGTACTACACAGAAAGAAACGCCGGTCATTCAGTTGCGACCCTACAAGAAATACTTTTACGCTGCTGCGGCTATTGCTGCTATTTTTGTTTTAGTTATAGCCTTACCCTGGAACAGATCACAAACCATCACTTTTGATGATCTTGCCGAGGTAGATATTACCTCTTATTTTGAATCTCAGGAAATGGAATTAAGCAGTTATGAAATTGCTGAAGTGATCCCTGTCAACAACCTGGACATAAATGAATTTATGGAAACGGGAATGGATGACGAAGAGATCATGGACTACCTGGAGGATTCAATAGATGATTTAGATGAATTAAATATCGACTTAGATGAAGCATATCAGTAAAATACTCATCATTGCCTTCATGTTTGCGAGCGCCTTCCTTAGTGCGCAGACCGGCATGGATAAGATAAAATCGCTTAAGATCGCCTTTATTACGGAAAGGCTGAGTCTTACAAGTGATGAAGCCACCGTCTTCTGGCCGGTGTATAATGAACATGAAGCTGCAATTGAGCAAATACGCAGACGTGAGCGTACTGAGATCAGGAACAAATTGCAAAACTTCCAAAATATGTCCGATCAACAGATCCAATCTTTAATGGACGAGTTCCTTGCTTTGGAAGATGAAAGAAATAATAGGAATATGGCATTTTTAAAGAAGATGACCGAGATTATATCTGCCCGTAAAACTTTTTTATTGATCAAAGCCGAGGACGACTTTAAAAAAAGGTTATTACAGCAAATACAGAAAAGGCGACAATAACCAGTATTCGACAAAAAGCAGTAAAAAGGAGGCATATAGCCTCCTTTTGCATTAAACCATGCCTTAAACCTACGGTCTTAGTACTATAACCCATTAAAAAAAATGTTATGAAAAACCTTAAAGTAGTTTTAGTGATCATTGCCTTCTTTGGAATACTTAGTGCCGGCAATGCCCAACGAATTGTAAAAGTGTATCCAAAACATGGTACTGTTGTGACCACCATCAACAAGCCGCGTTTAATATTCCATAAGGGAATTAATTATCACTTTGCCTCCGGAGTATGGTACAAGGCACGCGGAAGAAAATATGTTGTTTGTGCAGCCCCAAGAGGTATTGTTTTAAAATCTCTACCAAGAGGACATAGAGTGGTCTATTTAAAAGGAAGAAAATATTTTGCCTATAAAGGTATTCATTATCGCAAAATAGGCAGAACCTACAAAGTTGTTTATATATAATTAGATTTGGGTTGACTTTATAAAAGGAGTCGTATGTTAGTCGGAAAAAGGGTGGACAATGTCTGCCCTTTTTTATTTAAAACTAAGCAGACCAATGCGGTACCTGCCAGCGGCATACGCTGTGGAATCGTTCACAAATCGAAGCGTATAAAAAGGTTCTTCAGACAAGTTCAACCAGCTATTGCCAAAATCCTGAGAATATGTGATTCCCGTCAAACCCACTGCAACCATTTCCTTCCCTCCTCCGTTGGGTACAAATTGCACACAATCCTTGTAACCGGGGATGTTGCCATCCGCAATTAATTCCCAGGTACGGCCACCATCTTTCGTAAGCGCCTTATTCCCGGTTAAGGAATCTGTTTGTGTATAATCTCCCCCCAAGGCAATCCCAAGTTGGTCATTATAAAAATCCAGGGTGTAAATACCTTCGGTTGGCTCGGCATTCTTTATAGGTGTATTAAATACTTGCCAGTTCAGTCCTTTATCGGGCGAATATAAGATCCTGCTCTCAGTGGTTCCAACCCAGGTATGATCACCGCTAATTGCGATGTTTGTGTTACTTGCTGCGAAAGCCCCTTCACCAGGTATAGCCTCCGGCAATTCCGCACAAGGCGTCTTTTGCCAGGTATTTCCACCATCTCTGGTGATCAGGATAGACATACACCCATTCATCTCATCGCCAATGGCCAATCCTTCCATATCATTCCAGAAAGCCATGGAATCGTAGAAAACTCCTTCATCGTCTTCAGAATACACCAGATCCATAAGTCCCTGATTGCCTGTTTTAAACAAAAGTGCCGGCCTACCTGCTGATAGCATAAAAAAGTCGGTTTTCGTATGAGCAACAGCTCTGAACTCTGGGAAAATTGTATCGAACCTTTGTTGCTTAGCCCGTATCTGTTGACTTTTTAGATCAATGGCTCCGAAAACTCCTCCGTTTCCGGCAAAGCCAACACTCCCTTCCATAACCTCCAAAGCCCGTATGCTCACAGAATCATTAAAAAGGATCCTTACATCAACACTGCTATAATTATGGGATGGTTGCTGATCAGTACATCCCCAGACAACAAGCAAAATAAAAAATATAAAGAAAGAGCGCATAGTATTTAATTTACTCAAAAATAAAAGGTTTCCTCTTCAAAAGGGTACCTTTGCGGTTTAAATTTTTGGGATGCGTTTACATAGAAATTTAGTGTTTGGGGTGGTTGATGGACTTCATATGATCTTTAATGAAGGAATTTACGCCTCCAAAGCTGTAGAACAGATCCTGAAAAGAGATAAGCGCTGGGGTTCCAGAGATCGGGGTTTTATAGCGGAAACTATCTATGATATAGTGCGATGGAAAAGGCTGTATGCAGAAATTGCAGAGGTGAAAGAACCCTTTAGCAGGGCTAATTTATTCAGACTCTTTGCCGTATGGGCCGTGCTCAGAGGAATTTCACTCCCGGATTGGAAACAACTGGAGGATACTCCAACAAGAAGGATCAAAGGGCGATTCGATGAACTTTCTAAAATCAGAAAATACCGGGAATCCATTCCGGATTGGTTAGATGAAACCGGCGTCAAAGCTCTTGGCGAAGCTATGTGGAATAAGGAGCTTCATGCTTTGAACGAATTAGCTCCGGTGGTGCTGAGGACCAACACACTAAAAACATCAACACCATTTTTAAGGAAAAGACTGCTGGATGAAGGTATCGATTCTGACCCTATCAAAGGCTATCCACATGCCCTTAAGCTAAAAGAAAGGGCTAATGTTTTTGCCACGGAGGCATTTAAAGAAGGTCTCTTTGAAGTGCAGGATGCATCTTCACAATTAGTATCGCCATATTTAGATGTCTCTCCCGGATTACGGGTTGTAGATACCTGCGCCGGCGCAGGTGGCAAGTCACTTCACCTGGCCGCCTTGATGGAAAATAAGGGCCAGCTTATTGCCCTTGATATCTACGCAAACAAACTTCATGAATTAAAGCGCAGAGCAAAACGCAATGGGGCTCACAATGTAGAAACCCGACTTATAACCAGCACCAAGGTGATCAAAAAGTTGCATAAAAAAGCAGACAGAGTTCTTATTGATGCACCATGCACCGGTCTTGGGGTTCTGAGACGTAACCCGGATACCAAATGGAAACTGGATCCTAAAGCCCTGGATAAGATCCTTCAAACCCAAAAAGAGCTATTAAAGGATTACAGTAAGATGGTCAATGATGGGGGTAAAATGGTCTACGCCACCTGTTCTATCTTGCCTCAGGAAAATTCCGGGCAGGTAGAAGCATTCTTACAAAGTGAGGAAGGAAAGGATTTTTCTCTGGTGAAGGAACAA